>JBAUCP010000316.1:0-6043 GCA_049677625.1 Occallatibacter sp.
GTGTCTTTGAATGCGTGCTCGTGATCTGTAACCGCTAGTTCGAGTACAACCTCCGGGTGCCTCACCTTCGGCGATGCGCGTTCTGTGCGCATCGGCTAAGGTGGGAAACCACATCTCTCACCCAGCCACTCTCAACCCAGCACGAAAATGGGTGCCCCAGGTCTCGATTCTGAGACCTGGGAAACCACGATATTTCAATTACAAATTCCCGCGATCCGAAAGCTATAGCTTCTCCGCCACACTCTTGGCCTGCGTAAACAGATAAAGATAATCCGGCCCACCCGCCTTCGAATCCGTCCCGCTCATGTTGAATCCGCCAAAGGGATGTGCGCCCACCATTGCTCCCGTGCACTTGCGGTTGAAGTACAAATTGCCCACGTGGAACTCGCGCCGCGCATGATCCAGCTTCGCCCGGTCCGACGTGTAGAGAGCGCCCGTCAGGCCGTACTCAGTGTTGTTGGCCACGCGCAGGCCCTCCTCAAAGCTCTCTACCTTTATCAGCGCCAGCACCGGCCCGAATATCTCCTCCTGCGCAAGCACCGCGTCCGGCGCAATGTCGGCGAAGACCGTCGGCTCCACAAAGTATCCGCCCTCGGCCGTCTGCGGTGCGTTGCCGCCGGCAATCAGCCTGCCTTCCTTTTTGCCCGTCTCGATGTACTCCAGCATCGTAGCCAGCGCCGCCTTGTTGACCACCGGCCCCATGCTCGGATTCTCAACCGGATTGCCGACCGTCAGCTTCGCCACCCGCTCGCGCACACGCTCCACAAACGCGTCATAGATGGGAGCCTCGATAATCGCACGCGAGCACGCCGAGCACTTTTGCCCGCTGAAACCGAAGGCCGACGCTACCACGCCATCGACCGCCGCATCCAGCTCCGCATCCGCGCACACCACAATCGAATCCTTGCCGCCCATCTCGAGAATCGTGCGCTTGATCCAGATCTGTCCCGGCATCGCCCGCGCCGCGCGCTCGTGAATCTCCAGGGCCACAGCCTTTGAGCCGGTAAAGGCCACAAACCGCGTCTTGGCGTGCTCCACGATTGCGTTGCCAAACGCCGCACCGGAGCCGGGGCAGAAGTTCACCACGCCTTCCGGCATGCCCGCCTCTTCCAGCACCTCTACAAACTTTGCGGCAATCGTCGGCGAATCGCTGGAGGGCTTCAGGATCACCGTGTTTCCGGTCACGATGGCAGCCGCCGTCATTCCCGCCATAATCGCAAACGGAAAATTCCACGGCGGAATCACCGCGCCCACGCCCAGCGGAATGTAAAGCAGTTCGTTGCGCTCGCCGGGATATTGAATCGGCGTGGTCGCCTTCGCCAGCCGCAGCGCCTCGCGCGCGTAGAACTCGAGGAAGTCGATGGTCTCGCCCACATCGGCATCGGCCTCGGCCCAGTTCTTGCCCACTTCGTAAGTGAGCCACGCCATGAACTCGAACTTGCGTTGCCGAATGATCTCCGCCGCATTCAAGAGCAGCGAAACCCGCTCATCGGTCGATGCCCTGCTCCAGGACTCAAACGCGCGAAGCGCCGCGGCCATCGCACCTTCCGCATGCTCTGCGCCGGCCTTCTGGTGCACTCCCACCACCTGCGCAGGATTGGCCGGATTCAGCGAGCGAATCTTCGCGTCGGTCTTCACTCGCTCGCCGCCAACGATCAGGCTGTACTCGCGTCCCAGTTGCAGAGCCACCCGCTCCAGCGCCGTGCGCATCGCGCGCTCATTCTCCGGCGCCTTGAAGTCGACAAAGGCCTCGTTGACAAAAAACGCCCGCGGCGTGCGCGGCTGAATGGAGGTGGAAAGAGGTGTGGTAGCCATAACAACTTAAGTGTAAATCCAGAATGAAAACCGCGCTCTCGATGGGGCCACAAACCGGCCGCTCAGCCTGCCCCGCATTTTCCGCCTTTATTTATCTCGCAATCGCAGTTTTCACGCTATGATCAAAGCCACCAGTCTCAAAACCCCCATCGTTTCAGCTCTCCATTTCCCCAGCTCTCCAACTCCCCAGCTTTCTATCTCCCCAGCTTTCTATCTCCTGGAGGCGTTCATGATCTCTCAGCAGAACATCTCAACGTCTACCCAGATGGGCGCCACACTGGTCGCGGGCGGTGGTGCCACATTTCGGGTCTGGGCTCCGCGCGCAACGGCTGTCTATATTAACGGCGTCTTCGCCGGCGCACCGCTCACCGGACAAACCGACGACCTGCTCATGAGCAACAGCAACGGCTACTGGACCGGCTTCGTAGCCAATGCGGCCAACGGCGACCTCTACCATTTCTGGGTCACCGGGACAGGGACCAGCGGCTACAAGCGCGATCCCTACGCGCGCGAGCTGGCTCTCGACGCGCCCTTCCCCACCTGCAGTTGCATTGTGCGCGCCGCCGACGCATATCCATGGCACGATGCAGACTTCATCACGCCCGACTTCACCAACATGATCGTCTACCAGGCGCACATCGGCACTTATGCAATCACCACACCCAACGTCGCCTCAACATTTCTCGACCTCATCGGCAAGATTCCTTATCTCGTTGCTCTGGGGATCAACGTCCTGCAGCCGTTGCCCATGGACGAAGTCGAGACCGATCCTTCCATGGGATACAACGGCGCCGATTACTTCTCGCCGGATTTCCCTTACGTCGTAACCGATCCGGCCGCGCTCGCGCAGTATGTGACTACGATCAACGGCCTGCTCAGTGCGAAGGATCTCGCACCGCTTGCGCTCTCTGACATTGCCTCAGGACCGGCACAGCTCAAGGCGCTCGTCGACCTCTGCCACGTCTACGGCATCGCCGTTGTCTTCGATGTGGTCTACAACCATGCCGGCGGATTCACCGTGAATAACGCGCTCGACGACCAGTGTCTCTACTACTTTGATCGCGTTCCCGACGTCGGCAACAACAACGACAGCCTCTACTTCACCGATCAGGACCGCGGCACCGGAGGATTGTCATTCGCGCTGTGGAACAACGATGTCCGCCAGTTCCTCATCGACAACGCAACGTTCTATATTCAGGAACTCCACGCTGACGGCTTCCGTTACGACGAAATCAGCGACCTCATCTCCATGAACTGCGACTCGGGCTGGAGCTTCTGCTGCGACCTGACCGGCACGCTGCGCTTCATTCACCCGCGCCTCTTGCAGAACGCCGAGTTCTGGCCCGGCGAAGTGGGCAATTATCCTAAAACGACGCAATCCATCGTAGCGGCAACGGCAGATGGCGGAGCCGGCTTTGACGTTGTCCAGCACGATGGCCTGCGCGGCGCCGTGCGCAACGCGATTCAAGCAGCTTCCAATGGCCAGCAAGCTTCCGTCGACTTTGGCGCGATCGCGGCAGCGCTCTATCCGCAAGGCTTCGCGCACGCGTGGCAGACCGTTACCTGCATCGAGAATCACGACATCGTGAAAGTGGGCACTGACCAGCGCATTCCTTTTCTTGCCGACTCCGCAGACCGCCGCTCCTGGTATGCGCGCAGCCGCACGCGGCTGGCCATGGGGCTGCTGCTCACCGCGCCCGGCATTCCACAGCTCTTTATGGGCCAGGAGTTTCTTGAAGACAAGCAATGGAGCTGGGACCCAACTTCTCAAAATCTTCTCTGGTGGACCGGCCTGCTCACCGGCAGCGATATAGCGATGGTCGATCACTTGCGCTTCACACAGGACCTGATCCGCCTGCGCTGGAATCAGCCCGCACTGCGCGGCGATAACGTAAATCCCTTCCACGCCGATGACTCGAACCGCGTCATCGCTTATCATCGCTGGCTCGAAGGCACAGGCCAGGACGTGGTGATCGTCGCCACGCTCGCCGAGAGCACGTGGTACAACTACTCCGTCGGAATGCCGTATCCCGGCCAGTGGGCGGAGATCTTCAACAGCGACGTGTACGACAACTGGGTCAATCCCATCGTTGCGGGCAACGGCGGCGGCATCGACGCATCCGGGCCTCCCTTGCACGGATTCAACACCTCGGCTAGCATCGTCATCCCCGCAAACGGCTTTGTTGTCTTCGCACGCTCCTGAGCGCGCTTACTGCACCACCTGCCGGCTCTTGATCTCGTTCAGCAGCGCCTCCACTCTATCTTCGCTTTCGAGCGCCTGGAACTTGTCTTCCAGCGTCTCCGGCGCCAGCAGCTCGCTGGCCGCTGCATTCTCCGCAGCCTTCACGTGGACCTTGCTCTTCATCCGGTTCAGAGCGGCCTCCTGGCCGTTGCCCACGTTCTGGCGCGCCTTGGTTGCGCGGCCCACAATCTTGGCGCGGCGATGCTCTGCTACCAGCATCTCGCAGTGCGCGCGCGTCTCGTTCAACTTTTGCTCCAGCTTGTGCAGCGCCTGGCGCAGACTGTCAGCCTCGTGCTTCTGGTCTTCGGCCTGCGCGCCGAACCCGGCCACAAGCTGCTCGTGGCTCAACACGCGCTCCAGCGCTCCGCGGGCCAGGTCGTCGTGACCCTTCTGCACGGCCAGTTCGGCCTTGCGGCGCCACTCCGCCGTCTGATGCTCGTGCTCGGCGCGCTTCTTTTCGAGCAAGTGCTGGTCCGCAATCGCAATCGCTACCTGCGTCTTCACCTGCAGCAACTGGTTCTCCATGTCCAGGACAATCTGTTTGAGCATGCGCTCCGGATCTTCGGCCTTCTCCACCAGATCGTTCAGATTGGCGCGAAGCAATGTGCTGACTCTCTCGAGCAATGACATGGCGTCCTCCTTCCACTCCGTTTATGATTCGTTACCCGTCCGTGCATCGAACAATTCCAAAGGAATGGGTGCCCCACCCTCGGCGCGCCTTTGTCTTTGCGCCTAGGGTGGGATACCACAATGCTCCGATACAAACCCACGCGTTCTGAGACCTAACTATCCGGCCCTGCTGGCGCATCTTTCCCGTTCGCCGGCTTCTGCCTCATCGACTGTACGCTGGACATCATCTGCTTGAAGTCCATTCCGCTCAGCGCCTCGAACAGTGCCGGCACCTGCGCGGCAATCTTCGTCATGTCGCCGGTGATCTTGTTCAGTCCGGTGGCGCCGTCGTTGCCCGTGGACACGATGGTGATCTTGTCCACCTTCGACAGCGGCTCGGCCATGGCGCGCACTATGTCGGCCATATTGGTCAGCAGCCGGTCTACCACCGCGGCCTGGTTAAAGTCCTGGTAGGCCGCTGCCTTCACGTTTAGCGCCTTGGCTTCGGCCTCGCCCTTCTGGAAGATGACCGCGGCCTCGGCCTCGCCCTGCGCGCGGATCGCCGCGGCCTGGCCATCGGCCTCGGTGGTCAGCTTCATCCGTTGCGCCCCGGCGAGAGTTTCAATGCGCTGCCGCTCGATCTCCGCGCCCTTCAGCACCGTCGCGATCAGTTCCTTCTCATGGCGCAGAATCTCAGCCTCCTGCACCTTGATCTGGCCTTCTTTTTCCACCTGCTGCACCTTCACCTGCTCGGCCGTCACCTGTTGCTGCATGATGTTGGTCTGCAGTTCGTATGCCTTGTCGGCCTGCGCCTGCTGGCGCTTGCTCAGCTCTGTGTACTCGGCCTTCTTGATGTCCAGATCGCGCTGCGCCTCGGCCTGACGGGTCTGCGAAGCGGTCTCGGCGATGACCCGGTCCTGATCTGCCTGCGCCCTGGCCACAGCCGCCTCGCGCTGCATATTCGCGCGTTGAATCGCCGTATCGCGCTCCGCCTCCGCGGTCGCAACATCGGCGTCGCGTTTAATGCGCGCCACATCCGGCCGGCCCATATTCGAGATGTACTCGTTCTTATCGCGCACTTCCTTGATGGTGAACGAAATCACCTCGAGCCCCATCTTGCTCATGTCGTCCGCGCAGGTGGAGCGCATGCGGTCGCCCACCATCTCCGGCTCTTTTACAATCTGCTCCACCGTCAACTGGCCGATAATGCCGCGTAGATGGCCTTCCATCACCAGCCTTATCAGCCCTTCGCGCTGCTGCGGCGCCTTGGTCAGGAACTGCTCGGCCGCGGTCAGAATCGAGGCCTGATCGCTGCGCACCTTGATCTGCGCCACGGCTTCCACCGTCACGGCCACGCCCTGCTTGGTGTAGAGGTCC
>JBAUCP010000317.1:0-7236 GCA_049677625.1 Occallatibacter sp.
GCGCCAGGATTTTGTGAATGCGCGGCTGGGCCAACTGAAGAAACGCATGGCCGAGCTTTCCCTCGTCAACCTGGCGAATATTCCGCACGATAAGGCGGGCTTCGGATCGACGGTCGTGGTCTACGACTCGACCAAGGCGGAGGAGATTGAGTATCGGCTGGTCACGAGCGAGGAGTCGGACGTATCGAAGGGGCTGTTCTCGACGACCTCGCCGATCGGACGCGGGCTGGTGGGCAGGCGGGTGGGCGATGTGGCCACGATCGTTACGCCCAACGGCAAGCGCGAGCTCGAGATTCTGAAACTGACAACCATCCACGACGAAGCCGGCGACGAGGAATCGGCCGGCGCAGAGAAGTAGCCGGGAAAGAACTAGCTGCTGGCTTCTAGCCTCTAGCTCTTTCGCAGAGAAACCGTGGATTTGATTCTGGCAACGTTAAGGGCTAGGAGCTGAAAGCTACACATGACCTGGACCAGCGCATTCGGCCGCGGCTGCGGTTGGCTTCTTGACCGCATTGTGCATGGGCTGGCGCTTACCCGCATCTCGCCCAACGTGCTTACCTTCCTGGGGCTGGTAATCAACATTGCCGCGGCGTTCCTGTTCGGGCACGCCAACTCGTCGAACGGCGACAGCATGTTCTTTTACGCGGGCATGGTGATTGTGGGCGCGGGCCTGTTCGACATGGTGGACGGGCGCGTGGCGCGGCGCAACAACCAGGTTACGGTCTTCGGCTCGTTCTTCGATTCGGTGATCGACCGCTACTCCGACGTGGTGCTGTTCTTCGGGCTGCTGGTCTACTACGGGCGCATCAACCGGTTTCGCTACGTGGTGCTGGTGGCGTTCGTGATGGTCACCTCGCTCATGGTGAGCTATACGCGCGCGCGCGCCGAGGCGCTGATCGGCAGTTGCAAGGTGGGCTTCATGGAGCGGCCGGAGCGGATTGTGCTCATCCTCCTGGGCGCGCTGTTCAACCACTGGGGCGTGATGGGGCCGGTGCTGTGGGTGCTGGCCGTGCTTTCGACCATCACGGTGGTGCACCGGGTCACTTATACCTATTCGAATACCAAGCACCTGGCGCCGCTGGGGTAGGGCTGCCAATCGCAAATTCGTTTTGAGGTTCGTGCTTTCCCAGGTCCCAAAATCGGGACCTGGGGCACCCTGCTACGGCTGGCGCTTCTTCCACTCCTCATACGGGATGCGCGGGATGGTGATGAAGGCGTCGCGGGTGCGGACGTAGTTGCTCAGGCCGTTCATGCGGCCGATGGAGTGGAGCTCGTCGGCGTGGATGTAGTGGCCGGTGGGATCGACGTAACGGTCTTCCACGTAAATGTTCACGACGCGGCCGAGGATGATGCGCGAGCGGCCAATCTCCATGGTGGTGTACTCGCGGCACTCGAGCGCGGCGTGAGCCTCGGCAAGGCGCGGCACCTTGATCTTCTGCGAGGGAGCGGTCGTGAAGCCGGCGATCTCCACTTCGCTCATCTCGGCGGGAAAATCGGTGGCGCAGATGTTCATCTTTTCTGCGATGTCTTCGGTAACGACGTTCACGACGAACTCACCGGTGCGGCGGATGTTGCGGGCTGTGTCTTTGGGAACAAAGTGCTCCGACGGCCGATTGGTTACGCCGATGCCTACGATGGGCGGGTCGGTGCAGAGGTAGTTGTAGGCGCTGAAGGGCGCGGCGTTGAGCCGGCCCTGCTCGTCCACGCTGGTGATGAGCGCGATGGGACGCGGCGCGACCAGCCCGACGAGAAGCTTGTAGGTGGAACTGCCGGGGATTGTGTCGATGTCGAATTGCATTGGGATTCCTTGCTGGTGTGGTGTCTCGAAAGTTCGCTGCGTGAGCGAGCATCCCGAAAAGCAGGTCCTTCGACTCCGTCGGGCGCAAAGAGCGCGCCCAACTTCGCTCAGGATGACAAATCTGTTTTTGAGCCGGATCGAAAAGCTCCGCTAGCAGTTAACCATAACGGCGGAGCAGCCGGCTTTGGGCGCGCGCCATTGAACCAGGAACTCGGTCACGGCTGAGGACTCCATGCGGCGCATGGCCTCGAACTCACCCTGTTTCTGGCTGTAAAGCAGCTTGCCGTGGTCGCTGAGGACGGCGAGCGCGGGAACGCCCTTTTCGAGCGGGACGCCGTAGCGCTCAGCCAGAGCCTGGTTCTCGTCCATGTGGCCGATGTTGATGTCCACCAGCACGAAGTTGGACGCGAGGATGGGCTGGTTCTGCTGGTTGTGGAAGTAGATGTCGAGAACCTGGCAGTCGCCGCACCAGTTGCCGCCAAAGTCGAGTAGGACGCGCTTGTGGGTGGCGGCTGCAGTCTTGAGCGCAGCGTCGAGATCGGCCTGGGCCTGCGCCGGATCGGGATAGATGGTGCGATCGGCCGGGCGCGCAGTGCCTGCGGCAATGCCGAGCAAAACAGCCAGGGTGATGAATTTGATGGCCTTCACGGTTGACGACCTCCACAGCTTTTTTCAGTCTGACATAAACGTGACCCGAACGTTTGAGGGCGGTCCCACTTTCACGCCTTTTCGCGCCGGGCCATGGACATTTACCCTGTAGATTGGATGCGAAACCGCACTGAATTACGCAAAAGGCTGGAATCGGTGGCCTACCCCGACCTGGGAACCATGATGGAGGGGTATGCCGTAGCCGCGGTGGAGCTGGGCGCGAGCGAGTTCCAGCAGAAGCTGGACTATAGCTCGGAGTCAGTGGACGGGCTGGACGAGATCCTGATCCTGGTAGGCGAAAGCCCGGAGCTGGACATGGATTTCGAGGTGCGCCTGTGGGGTAGCTACCTGGGCGAGGTGCTGCGCCGGCGCTACGCCGGAAGCTGGGAGATGACGCTGTATCCCGGCGGGGCGACGGCTGTTCCCGCGGTGGAAGTGCGCGGCTCGCGGCTGTTTCCGCTGATGAAGGTCTACCGCCGGCTGACGGCGGGCGAAGAAGAAGACCTGCACAGCTTTTTCTCCATGGTCACGGAGCGGCTGGGCCGGCCGGCCCAGGTGAACTGAGGCGGGAGTGTGGCGGAGGTTTGAGGATTCCCACCTTAGCCGCAAAGAACGCGGCGAAGGTGGGGCACCCGGCTGCTGGCGCGCGGAATTTACGAGCGCCTAGCCGCCTTCACTCTTGCACGGAACCTTCCAGAAAGATTATGAGTGTGTTGCCAAAGAACTCGAATATCCGCTTCTCGATGTCCATTAGAAATCCGGGGGCTACAATTCGATCCCCCAGACCCGGAATGAGCGTCCCCTGGTCACCGGGCAATTCGATGGGTTGTGGATTATGTGGACTTGAAGATTGGCAATTGAGAACGATTGTGGTTATAGCTACGGGCATAGTGCATTCAGTCTAGCCCTAAGTCGCTTTGGCGGGGTTAGCAGATTTCAGACAATACCCCCGTTCGCGCCGGTGCGCGGTTCTGTGCGACAATAACTGCTGAGCTTGCGTGCCGGGCAGATTGCGGTGCGCGGAGGGAACACAAATGGGCGATCTACTTCAGCCATGGCACTTGATTGTGCTGGCCGTGGTTGCATTTCTGCTTTTTGGCGCCAAGCGGCTGCCGGAGTTGGGCAAGGGACTGGGCGAAGGATTGAAGGGGTTCAAGGAAGGCATTCGCGGCATCTCCGATCCCGCGCCTCCGCCGCCGAGCGCGCAGCAGAATACGGCTTCGGTGACGCCGGTTAGTTCGACCCCGATCGAACCCAAGTAAGGCGCCAGGGGCAGCGCGGGACTCACAAGTTCGCGCCGCACCTTCCAAGAGGAACAAGACACATCGAGAGGCCTGTGCCGCGGCACAGGCCTTTGTGCGTCTAAGGGGAGAATTACACGCTGAGCAGCAGGACGGCGGCGAGCGCCACGGCCATGCCGGCCACCTGGCGCCGCGTGGGGTGCTCATGGAGCGCCATCGCTGCCAGCAGGATGGTCACGGCAGGGTAGAGCGAGGCGACCAGCGCGGCCACGTCGAGCCTGCCGGCGCGGGCGGCCATGATGTAAAACAGATTGCCGGCGGTGTCGAGCGTGCCGGCGAAGAGGCTGATCCAGAGGAAGCCGTTGCGCGGCGCGCTGGGTCGCATGGCCAGGAGAACCAGCAGCAGCGCGGCGACTCCGGAAGCACGGGTCCAGGTCATGGCCCACAGAACGCCGCCTCCGCTGGCCAGCTTGAGCAGGATAAGCTGCGCGCCGAAGCCGCAGCCGGAGAAGGCGCCCAGCAGCAGGGCGGTGCGCTGCGCGACAGACTTGGTGGGAGCCTGTGTAGCAGTGCCAGCCTGTGTGACAGTGGTTGATTGCGCCTGAGGGCGATGGGTGATGAGCCAGATGGCCACGCACCCGGCGGCAAGGCCGGCGAGATTGACCGGAGCCGGCAGGCCGTCGCGCAGCAACGAGAAGACCACCGGCACTCCGGCCGTGAGCAGGCCGGTGAGCGCCGCGGTAAGCCCCATGGCCCCCATGGCCAGCGCACGATAGAAGGCGGCCAGCGAGAGCGCGCCCACAACGCCGCCGACAACGGCGCAGAGGCTCGAATACCTGTCTGGAGCGGGGATGCGCAGCGCAAAGCAGACCGCTGCCAGTGCGGCGAGCGAAAGAATCTGGCCAGAGACCACGACCAGCAATGCCGGCGCACGGCGCGCACCCAGGCCGCCCACAAAATCAGAACCGCCCCAGGACACGGCCGAGATCAGGCCCAGGCCGGCCGAGGCTCCTGAACCGGCCACGGGTTAGTGGTAGTCCTGCGAGGAGGGGTAATAGCCGCGCTTGGCGATCACATCGACATTAGGCCGGTCCACGCGCACTTCAATGGTGCGGTGCCTGCCGTCGTAGATCGACTCGTGGCTTAGATAGCCGAGCGTGTACTGGTTGCGGGCCTCGTCGGCGATCTTGGCGTAGCTCTTCTCAATGCTGTTGATGCCGCCTGCGGCGTCCGTATCGCCGCCGGTGGCGATGGTGTACTTGTAGAGGATGTTGTCGTACATGCTGAAGGGCAGGTGGAAGCGATCGACCCAGCCCTCACCCCAGCGCGCCGAGTCGCCCACCAGCGTGGCGTAGACGGTGATCTTGTTGGTTTCGAGGTACTGCACCACCTCGCGCCAGGTGGCCTTGCTGCCGTATTCCTTGCCGTCGGAGATCACGTAGATGATGCGCCGGCGCTCCTTGGGCCGCGTGGAGAGTTCCTTGGCGGCGGCCAGGATGGCGTCGTTCAGGGTGTGAATCTCCTTGGGGATGGTGATGAAGGAGCTGTTGCCCGTGGATCGGCCGGGCTGGAGATTCGGATCGATGCAGTTGCCGTTTTCGGTCATGGCGCAGTTGGCAAACGGGCCTTGGTTGATGGGCACCATGGGGTCAGTGCCGGTGGCCTGCGCCAGCGAAAGCACTGCGGGCAGGCGGTTGCCCTGGGCGCCGGTAAAGCCGGTCCACTCCTTGGGGCCGTTGCTGTAGCTGAAGACCGCTGCCTCGTCATAGGACGTGAGCGCGCCCTGGATGGCGCCGAGCGAGGTGTTCACCTTTTCCATCACATTGGAGGGCTCGCTCTGGTCAATTACAAACGCGATCGAGAGCGGCTGCGGGTCCACGCTGAAAAAGTTCAGATGTACGGGTTGGCCGTTCTCATAAACCTTGAAGTCGCGCCAGGTAAGGCCGGCCACCTGCTTCAGCTTCGAGTCCTTCACGGTAACCGGAACCTGGACGAAGTTCACGTCCACGACGAAGTTTGCGACGCTGCCCCCGGCGGGCGCTTCGCCCTGCGAATTGTCCGGGCCGGCGAGCGGCTGGCTGGTGGGCGGCGGTGGTGCGGGCGCCGGTTGCTCCTCGGGCGGGGATGGAACTGTGTCGGACGAGGATGTAACCGACGAGTTTGGCGACGCAGGTCCTGCGCCCGCGCCCGGCGTGATTGCGCCGTTGACACCCGGCAGCGGAGGCGGCGCCTGCGGAGTGGGGGCATCGGGGACAGGGGGCTGCTGATTCTGGGCCCGAGCCGCATCTACCCCGTTCAAGCTCAAGCCAACCGAAACAGCGAGCGCCAATGCCGCAAAACCAGATCTCACAGGTACTTCGTCCTCCCGGAATCCCGCATTCCGCCAAAGATTGCGGAAGCATCGTGCATGGCCCTCCTCGAAAGGAAAGGTGCACCTGACAGAGTATCAGACGCGCTAGAAGCGTGCAGGTTGCCCCGCCGAGGGGTAAAGAGCGCAAATATGCTTTCTTCGATGCGCTAAATTCGTCTAATCTGCCAGCATGAGGATGCGACTCGCAGTTGCCGCGGTTCTGCTTGGCCTGCCCGGAATCCCGGTGGGCGCGTGGGCCCAGCTTGCGCCGTCGCCGGATGCGCCTCCGGTGAGCACTGCGCCGGCTCCCCCGCCGGACGAGACGCCGGTGGCCACGTTCAAGGTGAGCGCCAACCTGGTGGACCTGTTTTTCACGGTCAAGGGCAAGAACGGCGAACTGGTGCCGCACCTGACCAAGAACGATTGCTCGGTGCTCGAAGACAAGGAGCCGCAGACGCTCAAGAACTTTGTGGCCGAGACCAACCAGCCGCTCACGCTGGGCATTCTGCTCGATACCTCGGGCAGCCAGCAGCGGGTGCTGCCGCTCGAGCAGGACGCGGGCAGCCAGTTCCTGGAACGGGTGCTGCGTCCAAAGGACGAGGCGTTTGTGCTCTCCTTCGACGTGAACGTGGACCTGCTGCAGGATTTTACGAACAGCCCGCGGCTGCTCACGCATGCGCTGGGCAAGGCGGAGATCAACACCGCGGGCGGCAACGGCGCGGGCGGCATTCCCGGCGCGGGCGGCGGAACGGTTCCCACCATCGGCGATCCGAAGGGCACGCTGCTCTACGATGCGATCGATCTTGCTTCCACGGAAAAGCTGAATCAGGAGTCCGGCCGCAAGGCGATGATCATTCTCACCGACGGCGAGGATGAGGGCAGCCGCACCAAGATTGCCGACGCGATTGGCGCGGCGGAGCGGTCGAACGTGATGATCTACGTGATCCTGATCGCGGACCGCGAGATGTACTGGTCGCAGGGCATGGGCTACAGCGGCTACTCCTACGCCAAGAGGATTGCGGATGAGACCGGCGGCCGGCTCATCGACGTGGGCAACAACGGGCAGAAGCTGCAGGCGGCCTTTGAGCAGATTGAAGACGAGCTGCGCACGCAGTACATAGCCAGCTACACGCCGAGCAACACCAAGCTCGACGGCACCTTCCGCCACATCGCCGTGCAATGCGGCGATGGAATGAAGG
>JBAUCP010000318.1:0-3002 GCA_049677625.1 Occallatibacter sp.
GCATATTGGGCGTCGTGCAAGGTGGCTTTTTCTTGAGGAAAAAGCCACTCGGCGTTTGCGACTTCGCCTTACAGCAACTGGAAAACCGCTGTAGAGCATTTTTCGGAATTTACGTGGTCTTTTTGAATGCGTGCAAGGTGGTTTTTTCTTAAGGGAAAAGCCACTTAAGATCGTGGTTTCTGTCTACCATAATTCCGAAAATGCTATAAGCACTCGCTCGCGGGCTTTGCCTATGCCGTATTTTCAGATATTGTTTGCGAGGCGATAAGCGAAGATCAATCGCCAGTCTGAATATTGACCAGCTCGCCATGCCCGCCCGGCGAGATCGTCTTGGTCTGCGGCGCGCGCCAGTGGTCGATATGGCTGATCCTGTGCACGCATCCGATCGTGCAATTCGGCGCGCAGCTCTTGGCTGTCAAAAACTCCCGTTTCACGTCCGCCGTCGTATACTCCGCAATCGGAACCCCCGGGTATCCGCGCTGCTGGCTGCAGTAGTGCACCAGCCCGTCCTCGCAGATGTACAGGTATCGCGACCCCGCGCGGCAGCGCCAGTCGTTGGGCCGGCCCTGCGCAATCGCTTCCTGGAACGCGTCAAACTGCGCGTAGTTGGTCTTCTTCCGGTTCGTCATCTCAAAGTAGACCCGCGCCTCGTCCTCGTTCAGCGGCTTCAGTTGCCCGCTCCCGTCGTGAATAATCCCGATCGTCGACTCAAACCCCAACTCCAGCGCCCTCTTCCCAATCACCAGTGCGTCGTTAGGATTCTTGAAGCCCCCGCCCACCACCGAATTAATGTTCACGTGAAACTCGGCATACTCGGCCAGCATCTGCAGCTTTTTGTCCAGCACCTTCAGGCTCTTTTTCGAAATCCCGTCCGGCTCCAGGTTATCAATCGAAATCTGCATGTGGTCCAGGCCTGCCTTATTTAGCCGCTCGATCCTCTCCACATTCAGCAGGTAGCCGTTCGTGATCATCCCCGCAATCGCGCCCGTCCGTCTCATCCGGCGAATAATCTCATCCAGGTCGGGATGCGTAAGCGGCTCCCCGCCAGAGATCCCAATCATCGCGGTGCCCAGCCGTCCCAGGTGGTCCACCCTCCGCAGCATCTCCGCCAGGGACACCGGCTCAGAAACCTTGTCGTACTCATTGCAATAAGAGCAGGAGAGATTACAAAACCGTGCCGGCACAATCTGCGCCAATACAGGATGCGAGGTCGAGGCCAGCGCCCGAGCCACCATAGCGTACTCGCGCACCTTCCGCCGAGCCGCAATAGCCCGCCCACGCAGCGTCGATCTCCGTGCAGTACCCATTCTTACTATTGAAACACATGCGCGGGGTTCAAGTCAGGTGGCTGGACGCGCTTGGGTCCCAACCTATTTACCTCTCAAAGCCTGTCCAAATATCTCTGCTTTGCGGTAGGCCAGGGCTTGAGTTTTGGCAGTGTGCGCATGAGAATGCAACCTCTTCTATCCGGTGGCACGCGCAACCCGCCGCCGGATAGAAAAGGATTGGTTGGGGGCAACTATTGTCAGGGCTAAAGCCCTGACCTACCAGTTTTTAGACGGGTTCTCAGTTGGGCACCACCAGCAGCGTGATCGACTGCGCCGGGAAGGTGTAGGTGATGGTGCTCGTGGTTCCGCTGCCGGAAGGCGGCGTAACCGTCGCGGCCGCCTGCGCAACGATCGCGCTCAGGTTGGCGGCGCTGTAGAGGTAAGCCTGCGCGGTCGCGCTCGTAATGGTGGAGTTCTGAAGCGACAGCGTCGAGGTGAGCGGGCCGTAGGTTTTGTTGATCACGATAATGGTTACCGCGCTGTCAGAGCTGCGCTGCGCCGCGTAGACCGCAAGCTGGCCCTCGGCATCGCCGCTCGTGCCGGTGCTGGTGGCGTAGAGATATGTGTCGCCGAAGGTCGAGTCATTGCCGTCGTAGTTGCGGTACATGGCAAAGGCATAGTTGCCCGGCTCTTGCGTGTTGTAGGTCTGCGTGGGCCATAGCGCGCCCATGTCCAGGCCCTGGCGGCCGAAGATGCCCAGAATGTCTGCCTGCACCACCGCGCCGTTGATCGACTCCATCCCGCCAAAGTTATATTCGTCAATTCCGGTCTTGGTGCCGGGGTAGTCGTTCGTTACCCACTTTTCCAGCATTGGAATCAACTGGGGCGCCTGCGCCGGCGGCGAGCAGCTTGTGGTGTAGTTCGGGTCGGTGGTGTAGTTGGGTTGCGGGTAGTTGGTATCTTTGTACGTCGGGTCCCAGAAGACGCGCGTTCCGTTCATACGCGTGATCTGCTCCTGCGTGTCGCCCGCGGTGGTAAAGCCCACCGAGTTGCCGTTGTAATCGGGCTCGAAGTAGCCGTGGATGTCCACGTAGTCCAGCAGCCGCACGCCATAGCTCTGCGAGTACTTCTGGAACTGCTGCAGGTAATACTCGATCATGGGCACGCCGCCATGGGCCGCGCGGTCGGTGGGGCTGCTCCACGGCGAATAGCACGGTCCCGCCTTGTATCCGTTCTCGATATCCTGCTTCGAGTAGAAGTAAGCCCACCAGTAGTCGATGACCGGCCCGCTCACCAGCGCGGTGGGATCGGCGGTCTTGATGGCCAGCGCGGTGCCGACGCCGTTGTTGGTCACTTCGTCATAAGTAAAGGGGACGGGGTGCACGTCGCGGTGCACGGCATCCCACCAGGTGGGCTCGTTATCCAAGTCCCACAGGGCCACGCCTTTGCCGCTTGCGCCGCTGCCATAGCTCGAGTTCGTAACCAGCGAGTTTACCCACCCACCGGCCCATGTGCCGTCCGCCCAGGTCGGCAGATTGGACGCTCCGGGCGCCGGCGTGGTGCCTGCGGTGATGTCCGGCTCGGGCTCCGAGATGCTGGTGGTTGCCGCGATGGTGTTGCTTCCAAAAAGATCGGTTCCGTTGGCTAACACACCGTTTCCGCAGTTGCCGCTGTTATAGCTTTGCTGGCCGGAGAACTGCGACTCAGGGAAGCTGCAGGCGTACTGCGTGCCGT
>JBAUCP010000319.1:0-1723 GCA_049677625.1 Occallatibacter sp.
CGTCAGAGATCTCCTTCGCAATCTCAAAGAGTTACCCGAAGACTCCGAAGTCGAACAATTTGGGTTTACAGGCGACAGGTTGGCAGGAAGCCTGTTCTTCGATCACGGCACTGGAGCATTCCTCGGCGACACAATTGTCGAGCGACGCGCAAAGAGCCAGCAGATGCTCGATCTCGAAGCCGAGCTTTTGCAACCCTCCCGAAAATCTGCCTGAGCTCTAAAGTAAACTCAGTCTGCATGGACTGGCAGGCATTCGCACTCACGCTCAGACTGGCCACGGTGACTACGGCGATTCTGCTCGCTGTAGCCGTGCCGCTGGCGGCGCTGCTGGTGCTAGGCCGCGGGCGATGGCTTGCGGCACTGGAAGCTCTCGCCACGCTGCCGCTGGTGCTACCGCCCACCGTGCTCGGCTTCTTTCTGCTGGTGCTGCTGGGCCCGCGCACCGCGGTGGGGCGCGGAATTGCAGCGCTGCTCGGGCATCCGCTGGCATTTTCTTTCGATGGGCTGGTGGTGGGCTCGGTCATCTACAGTCTTCCCTTCGCCGTGCAGCCGCTGGTGGCGGGGTTTGCGGCGGTTCCCTCTTCGCTGGTGGACGCGGCGCGGCTGCTGGGTGCGAGCCCAACGCGGGTGGTGGGCAGCCTGCTGGTTCCGCTGGCGCGGCGTTCGCTGGTGACCGCGGCGGTGCTCAGCTTTCTGCACACAGTGGGCGAGTTCGGCGTAGTGCTGATGCTCGGCGGAGACATTCCCGGCTCGACGCGCACGCTTTCCATCCTGCTCTATAACCAGGTGGAGAACTTCGACTACGCGGCGGCGGAGCGGACGGCAGCGATTCTGCTGGGGATGTGCGCCGTAGCTCTCGCGGCCATCTACTCCAGGGGCTATTCCACAGGCCATGACCGCGGAGGCCGCCTTGGTTGAACTCGAGCTCAACGCGCGGCGCGGCAGCTTTCATTTGCAGGTAGAGTGCCGGTTCGCGGCCGAGTGGACGGTCATCTTCGGGCCGTCGGGGTCGGGCAAGAGCACGCTGCTGCGGCTGCTGGCGGGACTCGATGAGCCGGTGCGGGGCCGCGTCATGCTGGATGAGCGCACATTGACGGATACCGATCGGGGCCTGCGGGTGAGGCCTGGAAAGCGCCACAGCGGCATGGTGGCGCAGCAGCCGGCGCTCTTCCCTCACCTGAGCGCGGCAGCAAATGTAGGCTATGGGCTGGCTGCGATGGAGCGCGCGGCGCGGGCGCGGCGCGTGGACGAGATGCTGGAGCTGGTAGGGGCAACGGAGCTCGCCAGCCTGCGACCTGCCGATCTGTCAGGCGGGCAGGGGCAGCGCGTGGCCCTGGCGCGGGCGCTGGCTCCCGGCCCGAGATTGCTGCTGCTTGACGAGCCGTTTTCTGCGCTCGACGGCGCGGCCAGCGATGCGCTGCTTGAACGGCTGCAGACGTGGGTACGCGCCAACGGCGTGCAAACGGTGATGGCCACGCATGATGCAAGCGATGCGCTGGCCACAGGCGCCGAGGTGCTGCTGCTGCGCGAAGGCCGGCAGGCGGCCATGGGTCCGGCGGCGGAGGTGTTGGCGGGCGAGCGCGGGCGGCTGCTGGGACGGCTGGGGTCGAACTAGTGTGGTGTCCCAAAAGTTCATTGCATAAATGGAGTGCTCGAAAAGCGGGTCCTTCGACTCCGTCCGCCGCGGCGGACTTCGCTCAGGATGACAGATTATTTATGATGC
>JBAUCP010000320.1:0-4102 GCA_049677625.1 Occallatibacter sp.
GCACTAACAACGCCTTCCTCGGTATCCAGACCATCCGGCTTTGGCCTGGACCGGCGCCGCAGGCCAAGGGCAACGCCTGCGATGACATCCCCACACTGACCATCTTTGACCCGCACCCCGGAACCGCGACCGGCTCGGCGGTCCTCATCTTTCCCGGCGGCTCGTACGCGCACCTGGCCGGCAACCTTGAAGGCCGTCAGGTGGCCGACTGGTTCACCGCGCGCGGCTTCCGAGCCTTCATCCTGAGCTACCGGCTCTCCTCGAACGGTTATCTGCTGCCGGTGCCGCTCGTGGACGCACGGCGCGCCATCCAGACCGTCCGGGCACGGGCGGCCGACTACCACATCTCGCCCGACCGCCTCGTCGTAATCGGCTTCTCGGCCGGCGGGCACCTGGCGGCGCTGTCGGGAACGCAGTTCGTACCCGGCAGCCCCGACGCCGAAGATCCAATCGACCGCGTCTCCAGCCGTCCGGACTACCTCGTCCTCGGCTACCCGTGGATCGGGGCCATCACCACCGACACCTCGCACCTGAGTTACTGCAAGCTTTTCAACGTGATGGACCAGTGCGAGGCACTTCGTGCCGCGTACTCTCCGGACCTGTTTGTCAGCAAGGATACCCCGCCCACCTTCATCTACCACACCTTTACTGACCAGACCGTCCCGGTGGAGCAGACGCTGCGCTTTTACAACGCGCTGGTAAAGGCCGGAGTCGATTCCGAGCTGCACATCTTTGCGAACGGACCGCACGGGACCGGCCTGGGCAAGGGCGATCCGGCACTAGATCAGTGGCCGGGATTGTTAGAAAACTGGCTCCGCGCCAAAGGCCTGCTCACGGCCGACAAAACGGGCGCGGACGCGCGGCCGTAAAGCCTATTCATTCGATCGAAAATGGTCTGAAAATATGCCCTGAAAATTAAGAAGCGGGCCTCCGGAATCGGGAGTGGAAGGTCTTCCCGAAACCGGCTGCCCGCTGGACCCTGGACCGGGTCTAGGTGGTAATGTCTAGTTTAGGCCTGTTTTCGGCAAAAGCAAGCTTTTTTTCGAGAATTCTTGGCCTCGGTAAACCCCGTCACAGTTGCCGGTACGATGGAGCCGGCCCGCGTTGACTTGCGTGTTTCGCGCCTGATAAAAAAGGTGTGTCCCATCCACGCAAACTCGCTTGACGAGCCGGAGCGAATCCCCACAGTCTATGCAAGAGATATTCCAACAAGTCGGGGCACTTCTGGTCGGAGCCATACCTACCGCCCTGCTGTTCATTGTGCTGGTTTTGGCCTATCAGTTCCTGATCCAGGGACCGCTTACGGAGACCCTGAAAAAGCGCCGCGCGCTGACCCTGGGCGCCATGGAAGACGCCCGCAAGGCGATCGCGCAGGCCGAAGCCCGTACTGCCGAATACGCCGACAAGCTGCGCCTGGCCCGCGCAGACGCCTACAAGATCCGCGAGCAGCGGGTAAAGCAGTGGACCGCCGAGCGCGACGCCGCGCTGGACACGGCCCGCAAAGCCTCTGGAAGCAAGGTCAGCCAGGCCAAAGCCGAGGTGGACGCCGAAGCCGCGCACGCCCGGCAGGCGATTCAGGCCGCAGCCGCCGATCTGGCCAGCCAGGCGGTTCGTGCCGTTCTGCCGGTGGCCGCCGGGGGGTCCCGTTGAGACATTCCGACCCACAAGCCCGCTCTTCCGCCTGGCCTTTTTCCATTGCTTTTCTGGCCATTCTGCTCCTCGCGGCGACATTTGCCGTGCCGCGCCATGCCGCCGCGCAGCAGCCGGCTCCCGCATCGAACTCCGCGGCCAGCGCTCCGGCCGCGAACGATGACATGCCAACCACGCCCAATGACGAGCTGAAGGCGATGGATGTCTTCCGCCACGCTCCCATCGTGCAGTCCATCGGCCGCAAGATGGGCATGGACGTAGAAACCACGGCGCGCGTCTTCGAGGCCATCAACTTCCTCATCATCATCCTGGCCATCGTGATTCCCATCGTGCGCATTGTGCCGAAGGTGCTGCGCAAGCGCTCCGAGACGCTGAGCCAGGACATCAAGACGGCCCGCGAAGCCACGGCCGACGCCAACGCGCGGCTGAGCGCCGTGGAAGCCAGGCTGGCCGGCCTGGACGCGGAGATTCAGAAGTACCGCGCGCAGATCGAGCAGGATAGCCTGGAAGACGAGAAGCGGATCAAGGCGACCATCGAAGAAGAGAGCGTGCGCATTGTGGCCGCGGCTGAGCAGGAGATCGCCGTGGCCGCGGCGCAGGCCCGCCGCGGGCTGCGCCACTTTGCCGCCGACCTGGCCATTGAGCAGGCCGAAAAGCAACTGGTGCTGACGCCAGAGACCGATCGCGCGCTGATTGACGAGTTCATTGCCGGCGCGGGCAAGGGAGGATCGAACTAGATGCCTGCCTTCGTTGCTCGCTACGCCAACGCGTTTGCGGATGTTGTGACCGCCGCAAAACTCGACACCGCCGCCATCGACCGCCAGTTGACTGACTTTCTGGCCACATGGGACGGCAGCCACGAGCTGCGCGAGTTCTTTGTGAACCCGGCCGTTCCCAACACCCAGAAGGTGGCGATCCTGGACAAGCTGAACGCGAAGCTTGGGCTTCAGAAGGAGCTGCGCAACCTGATCGCGGTGCTCATCGACAACGACCGCATCGGCCATGTGAGCGAGGTGGCCGCGGCGTATCGCAGGATTTTGCAGGAGCAGCTTGGAATTCGCCCGGCGGAGATTGTGACCGCGCGCGAGCTGAGCAAAGACGAGAAGGACAAGCTGGTGGCCGAGGTGGGCAAGCTGGCCGGCGCGCGCATTGACGCAAGTTTCAGACTCGATCCCACAATCCTGGGCGGCACGGTGGTCCGCATTGGCTCCACGGTCTATGACGGCTCGGTTCGGGGCCGGCTTGAGAGGCTGAAAGAAACATTGATCGCCGGCTGATGCCGGCAGTGATCAGTGATCAGTGATCAGTGATCAGAAATGGCTGCAGGCAGCAGCAGGATTTTGGGATTTGAATCGAAATTCAAAGCTTTTGAAAGGGAGGCAGGCGTTCAGCGGTTCGATTCGGACAGACCTCGCACAATGCGAAGAACTGACCACTGACCACTGATCACTGACCACTCAAAGGAACGACAATGGCTCAGATCAAGGCAGACGAGATTACACAACTTCTTCGCGAGCAGATCGCGAACTACGACGCGAAGGTCCAGGTTGACGAGGTCGGGACCATCACATCGCTCGGTGACGGCATTGCGCGCCTGCACGGCCTGGACAAGGTGATGGCCGGCGAGCTGCTCAGCTTCCCGCACGGCATTGCGGGTCTGGCGCTCTCGCTCGAAGAGGACCAGGTAGGCGCCGTGGTGCTCGGCGACTTTACCGAGCTCAAAGAAGGCCAGGAGGTCAAGCGCACCGGCAAGATTCTCTCGGTGCCCGTGGGCGACGCCATGATCGGCCGCGTAGTGGACGCGCTCGGGATGCCCATTGACGACAAGGGCCCCATCGCGACCACTGCCACGCTGCCCGTGGAGCGCCTGGCGCCGGGCATCATCGACCGCCAGCCCGTGCGCGAGCCCATGGCCACCGGCCTCAAGGCCATTGACGCCATGATTCCCATCGGGCGGGGCCAGCGCGAGCTGATCATCGGCGACCGCCAGACCGGCAAGACCGCCGTCCTGCTCGACACCATCATCAACAACGCCAAGAACGACCTGATCTGCATCTACTGCGCCATCGGCCAGAAGCGCTCGTCGATCGCGCAGGTGGTGCAGACGCTTACTGAAGCCGGCGCCATGGGCCATACCATCATCGTGGCCGCGTCCGCCTCTGAGCCCGCGCCCATGCTCTATCTCGCGCCTTACGCGGCCACCGCCATGGGCGAGTTCTTCCGCGACAATGGCAAGCATGCGCTGGTGATGTATGACGATCTTTCCAAGCACGCCATGGCTTACCGCGAGATTTCGCTGCTGCTGCGCGGTCCGCCGGGCCGCGAAGCGTATCCCGGTGACGTCTTCTATCTCCATTCCCGCCTTCTCGAGCGTTCTTCCAAGATGAGCGCCAAGCGGGGCGGCGGTTCGCTCACCGCGCTGCCTGTGATTGAAACCCAGGCAGGCGACGTC
>JBAUCP010000321.1:0-1881 GCA_049677625.1 Occallatibacter sp.
TATTAATCTTGAGGACGTTGCGGCGAAGACGACCGTGAAGAGTGAAGACGCGCGCCAGATGAGTTTTGCCGATGCCTCGTTCGATGTGGTCCTGTCGAATCTGTGCATCCACAATATCTACGACCGCGAGGGCCGTAAGAAGGCATGCATGGAGATTGCCCGCGTGCTCAAGTGCGGAGGCGTAGCCGTGATCTCCGACTACAAGCATGTTCGGGAGTACGCCAGAATATTCGCCGCGGCTGGATTGCTCGTGAATCTCTACTCGCCCGATTGGCTAAGAACCTATCCGCCGCTGCGCATCGTGGTCGCGCGCAAAACGGCGTGAGACGGCGACTACTCGTAGTAAGTAGCCGTGGTGGTGTCCGTCTCCCAGATGGTGCAGTCCTTCACCCGCACGCGGCCCGCGGTCATCTCGGCAAGCTGCTGATTGGTCTCGTCGTAGAAGAACTTGGCGATGTTTTCGGCCGAGGGATTGACCACCGTAAACGGCTCCAGGTCATTGAGCATCTGGTGGTCAATGCGCTCGATGACCGGGCGCATCACCTGCTTGAGCAGCTTGAAGTCCAGCAACAGGCCGGCCTGGTCCAGCGCGGCCCCGGCCAGGGTGACGCGGACCTTGTAGTTGTGGCCGTGCGGATTCTCGCACTTGCCCCGGTAGTTGCGCAGGTAGTGGCCGGAGGAAAAACCGGCCTCCACGGTGACTTCATACATCGGCTTCTCATCGATCCTGTGGGGGAATGGGTCCCTGCCTCTATTTTACCGGCTGACAGCGTCTCACGGGCCGCGCGCCGCAGATGAGGGACTACTGCCATGCGGATAAAGGACTTATCCGCGTGAACGCCGGCGCTTTTGCCGCGCGGCCTGGCGAGTCTCTTCGCTGCGCCGGTCCACCTGCTCGAAGAGATGGCTCAGCACGCCGATAAGCCCCGAAACAAGCGCGGCCAGCAGCAGAAGCAGCGCCAGCGTGCGCCACAGCGAGCCGTTGGCCGGCAACCCCGGCTGAAAACTCGACGGCACCATGGCCATGCCTGCCGAGAGCAGCGCGAAAAGACCACATGTGGCGGCGAGAATATAGAAATTGCGGGACATCAGCTCAGAAGCGCGATTGCAGGCTTGTTGCCATTCTACGCTGCGCGCCCTCAGCCCAGCAGTCGGACACTCTCCATCACTATGACGCCGGCTTCCTGAAATTCCGCCTCGATCTTCACAGCCGAGCCGTTCAAGTCGATGGCGCGGCAGGCGTCGCGCAGGATGATTGCCTCCAAGCCGAGCCGGCGCGCATCGAGCGCGGAGTAGCCGACGCAGAAATCGTAAGCCAGCCCTACGAAGAACGCGCGCGTGAGGCCACGCTCGCGCAGATAGCCGGCCAGGCCGGTGTGCGTGGTGCGGTCGTTCTCAAAGAATGCCGAGTACGAATCGATCCGCGGGCGGAATCCTTTGCGCAGGATCAGCTCGGCACGCGGCAGATCGAGCGCGGCGTGGAACTCGGCTCCATGAGTGCCCTGCACGCAGTGCGGAGGCCACAAGGTCTGCGCGCCGTAATCCAATTCAATCGACTCGAAGGGCCGCCGGCCGGGATGCGTCGCGGCGAACGAGGTGTGGTTCGCAGGGTGCCAATCCTGCGTAAGGACAATGTGCTCAAAGAGCGGAGCGGCGCGGTGGATAGGCTCGATAACCGCGTCGCCGTGAGGAACGGCGAGCGCACCGCCGGTGCAGAAGTCATTCTGCACGTCCACAACGATGAGCACGTCTTCAGCGCCGATGCGCACTCGAGCCCCCTGCCGAAAAATCGGCCCTGCAGATATTGCTGGTGTCCTGTCCCCAAAGTTCGCATCATAAATACTCTGTCATCCTGAGCGAAGTTGGGAGCGTTCTTTGCTC
>JBAUCP010000322.1:0-2387 GCA_049677625.1 Occallatibacter sp.
CCACGGTACCGATCACGCGGAGACGCCGGCGCGCGGCTTCGTGACGACCAGCTATCTCGTCCATCAGAACGGTGTCAATTCCCGCCTGCAGCGCAAGCTCGATTGCGTCGCGTTCCCCAGGGTCGAGTTCGCACAGAGCCGGATCCGAAGTGAGATTTACCGCGCGCACCTCGCACCATGGCGGCAAGCTCACCGCCCAGTTCCTAACCACCTCAGGCGTTTGCTCGCGCTGCAACTCTCTGTGAACTTCTTCGGGTATCAGAACCTTTTGGTAAAGGCTAGGTAGCAATTCAATCTCGCCGATGAGAGCTAGGTAATTCAGCGGCGAGGTGTCGGCGACAACGATCATTACTTCAAGCGGCCATCGGATTCGAGTTGCTTGATGGTCTGGCGATCCCCCTCCAGATCTTCGAGGCCATAGGCGCGCTCCCAAACGTTATGCGCCTTCAGGAAGCCGTCTAGCTCATAACGGGTTTCAAATCCGAGCAAGCGTCGCGTCTGATAGGCGCTGAGCGCGCCGGAACGGTAGCCTTCAATCGCCATTGCTACAAGCGCCGCCCGCGCCGGATCCTGCCCGTGCGGGACCAGTCGTTGTGCCATGTCGTCCGGGATTTCTACCGTCACTTGCATAACCAAAGGGTAGCTGCCTTTAAGACGAAAGTCTAGCTTCTGCATTGAGAAGGCAGCACAAAAGGGGCTTCCAGAAGCGTATCTCAGGTGTGAGTCCCCCGCTCCCAGGCTTCGCCTCCTGCTTCGTTGAGAACCTGCCACTTTTGGTCGCGGTCGCAGCGCAGAACCCTCCGGTTTACGCTCTGTTCACTTCACGATTCACACCCATCGACGCCATCTCATCGCATCTGTCGCACCCACCCAACACATGAAATATCCCCGTCGGGTATATATTCTGGTGCCTGTTTTGGTGCATGTTTGGTTCGGACTTTGACGCACTGTCATGCAGTCCAGTGCAACTGGAGATAGCCTATTAACTTATTGTAACTGTACATCTTATGTAGACATATGCGCTCCAGAGCACGACCGTGCAGAGTGCCTCTAAAAGGACTACGAATCAGTAGGCCGGAGGTTCGAATCCTTCCGGGCGCACCATTAAATCAAGCAAAATCAATAGCATACGGAAAACGGCGAAAGTGGCTGCGCTGAGAGTGCGGTTTTCTGTCACTATACTGTCACTCTAAGTTCGAGCTGGCGCAGGTTAGTTTGAGTGTAAACGTGAGAGGAACCACACGGTTGCCGCGACGTGGGTTCCATGCTCGTAGTCCTCGAAAACCGGGTCCAGGCTGTCCCGCTCCGCATCTGGTCAGTGGTCTGTGCACCGGCCCGTGTCTGAACGTCTCTTGCCGCCGCGAATCGATCCCATCCCCCAGGTCGTGCTTCCCGTTCGTATCCACGAGATAATCCTGATATTGCTGCTTCTGGGCCGCCGGAGCGGGAACAGCCGAGATCTGGACAGGTTAGCTACGTCGTCATCTGCCGATATCGGTTACCCAGCCGGTCCGCATTTGCGGTCTTTACGACGGAATAGTAAGGAGTGGCCGAGCACTTCTTCTGATCCGGGAGGTCGCATCCTACGTAATAAACCATGACAAAATGATCGGCAGGCAGACCCGCTGTGCCCAGGTAGCCGTTGGCAAATGAGAAGCCGAACTCGGCAGGCGCATTGCCAGGCTGATTTGGGCCATTGTGTCCGCAGACGTCCTGAATCGTGTCCGACTCGCAGGTCCAATAGTGAAAAGGTAGCAGGTGATGGAACGGGCCAACCGCAATGTCAGGCGGCTCGACCACGGGCTCACCCGCGCTCAAGCCAAACTGGTTATAGAACAATTCCCCCATGGGATTGCCCTCGCCGGCGCAGTTGTATGTTGGGCATTTCGGGTTAACCGGAGGCAACTGCCAGTTGGTCTGGCCCAGGTAGCCGCCGCCGTTGTCAAAGGCGTTCATGTTGCTGATCAATTGGCCGGCCGAAGCGTAGTCCATCGAACCGTCGCGGGCGACGCAATACATTGGGGTTTTAGGAGTCTCGCAGAGTGGCAAGCCGAGCATGTCGTGAGCGGTTGCGGCCAGGTTGGCATCTGCCAACCAGGTGACGTCTGCCACAGGGTCATAGACAGTCTGCCCGCCAGGATTGACTTCCAACGTCGTGCCGCTGGCAGGCGGTGTTCCCGGAATTTTGCCCGGGATCATCGGCAGAACATCCAGGAAGTCATTCTCGGTAGAGCCATCCTGGGCCCCGCTGGCGAAAGAAAAAGCTGCAATGTTGCCAGGCAGTCCGCCAGCCAACGAAAGCGACCAATAGAGATTCGGTTGGAAATTGCGGAATGGACCCACCCTGTTGGGTGGGATGGGAACCGCGGTATTGGGCGCCTTAAGGC
>JBAUCP010000323.1:0-6496 GCA_049677625.1 Occallatibacter sp.
GAGTGGGCCCGTCCCATGAAGGTGACCTTTCATCGCGCCTTCGACGAAACGCCCGATCTGTGCGAGGCGCTGGAAAGCGTGATCGAGACCGGAGCCGACAGCCTGCTCACTTCGGGCGGCGCGGCAGAGGTGCTGCACGGCGCGGACTGCATCGGCAGCCTGCTGCGCCTGGCTGCAGGCCGCATCCACATCATTGCCGGCGGCGGGCTGCGGCTGGCCACGCTCGCTCAGGTGGTGCGCCGTTCGGGAAACCTTTCTCTGCACGGCTCACTGACCCGTAAGAACGGCCACCGTACTCCGCAGGCTGCTCAGGCGCTGCTCGAAGCCGATGTGCGCGAGGCTCTGCGGATGTTGCGTCACGAGTTCCACGCCATGACGGCCGCCGCAACGCAGTCGTAGACATTGAAAGCGTTTCAGACGCGCAGTACGCGGGTTCCCTGGCGCTCAAAGAGCGCAACGGCGTCCGGCGTGGCGCCGGTGTCTGTGATCAGAACCTGAATATCGTTGGTGGGACAGATGATCGCAGGGCTCACCTTGCCCAGCTTGCTCGAGTCGGCCACCACGATCACCTGCTTGGTCTGCTTGAGCATCTTGCGGTAGACGAGCGCCTCGTCGGCCTCGAGAGACGTAGCTCCGCGTTCCGCGTCCAGGCCGGTCACGCTCAGAAAAACCTTATCCATATATACGTTGTCGAGAAAGCTCAGAGCAGCATTGCCTGAGAGCGCGAAAGACCAGGCCCACAGAACCACGCCGCCGGTCAGATAGGTGCGAATCGATGTCCGGTTGCAGAGTTCCATACCGATATTGATCGCGTTGGTAACCACCTGGATCTTTTCGCGATGGCGCAGGCTGCGGCCGATGTGCGTGGTGGTGGTGCCCGCGGAGAGCCCCACGGTTTCGCCTTCCAGAACCATCTCGGCCGCGGCCAGCCCAATACGGCGCTTTTCGGCGGCGTGGCGCTGTTCGCGCGCCAGAAACGAGCTGTCGTAGCGGAAGGGTTCGTAGAGCAGCGGCTCGGCCAGCTCGGCCCCTCCATGGGTGCGCCGGATCAGGCCCCGGTTCTCGAGCCGCGCCAGGTCTCGCCGGATGCTGGGGGCAGAGGAGCCGGCCACAGCCAGCAGTTCCTCGATTGAGGCGGTCCCTGCGCTCAAGAGGAATTTGACAATCTGTTCAGAACGGCGGGAGATGGACTCGGACATATCTCCGAGATTCTACTCCGTCAATCAAGAAATCCTGTAGGAAAACGAGCATTTTTTGCCAAATGTCTCAAGATTTAAACTTTAAAATTTCATGTAAGTGATTATTCCGGTCTTATATGAGCACAAAATCTCGCCAATTGATCGCGCTCTGCCTTATACCGACTCAACCGCGTGAATGCCGGCCGCCACTTCAAAGGCAAGCCGTTCGAGGTCTGGATAGAACAGGCGGCGCTCCCGTTGCGGCAGTTGCTCCAGCAGCTCCGGATAGGGCACAGTCTCACAGCCGGCGAAGGCGGCAAACCCTGCGGCATCAGCCATTTTGCAGCTCACCTTCACCAGCTCGGCAAGGCCCCAGGCTCCATCCGCCTGCCGCGCGGAGTGATGATCAAATGCGGCCGCGTCGAAGTCGGCGGGCAGCTTCCAACTGGCCACCAGCCTTTGTCCTGCCTCGCAATGGTCACAGCCAAACAGCTCCCGCTCGCCCTCCAGGATGCTGAGTGCCGATCCCTGATGTGTCTCCAGCAGGGCCGCGTAATCTTTGGGTTGGATCACTGCCAGCGCGATGCGTCCGATGTCGTGGAGGATGCCGCAGGTATAGGCCAGGTCTTTGTCGATAAATCCGCCGGAAGCGAGCCGCTGCGCAATGATGGCGCTGGCCAGGTTGTGGTGCCAGAGCCTGCGCATCGCAGGATGGTTCATGGACTTTCCCAGGTAAGCCCGCACTCCGACCGTGATGCACACGCCCTCCAGCGTGTTGGCGCCCAGCACGGCAATAGCCTGCAGAATGCTGCTGGCCGGATAGCGCGGCGCGTAAAGCAGAGAGTTGGCCACGTTGAGCACCTCGCTGGCAAACGCCGGATCGGAGGAGATCAGCTCGCTCAGCTGATGCAACTGCACGTTTTCCTTGCTCACCAGTTGCAGCACCCGGACAGCGACCTGCGGAAACGGCGGCAGGCGCAGATGCGCCCAGGGCAGATTGGCTACCTTCCCGCCTGGCTTTTCCGTATGCGCGGTTTTTGGCTCCTCCCGGCCGTCTTCAGGAGACCGGGCTCGAATGATTCGCGTCATGACATGTAGTTTGTCGGCAAACTGCGAACGATTCTGTAGCAGGAATCGACACAGTGAGCAGAAGCTCTCCCATTACGCGACGCGCGCGGATGGAGCGCCGGTCTCCAGACCGGCTGTAGTGCGGGCCTCCAGGCCCGCGCTCCGTCACGCATCGCTCCCCGCCGGCGTGGACGCCGCCGGGACAGCCGGCCTACCACCCCAACGACCAAGTTCGGTCGTTGGGGACCCCGGCCTGGAGGCCGGCGCTACCTCGCAACCGGACAAGCGGCCGGAAGCGATACGATGAATCTTTGGAGCGTGGAATGCCGAAGATTCTCGATGGCGTGGCGATTGCCGCGGCGATCAAGCGGGAAGTAGCGGAGGAGGTAAAGCGGCTCGCCGGCCAGGGCATCCGGCCGGGGCTTGCTGCTGTGCTGGTGGGCCATGTGCCTGCTTCAGAGATCTATGTGCGCAGCAAGGTGCAGACCTGCGCTGAGCTGGGCCTTTACAGCGACCTGATCGAGCCGCCCGACACCGTGACCACGGAAGAGATGCTCGACGTCGTAGCCGCACTCAATAGCCGCGACGACGTTGATGGCATCCTGATCCAGTTGCCGCTGCCGCGCCAGGTGGACGCGAAGGCTCTGCTCGACGCCGTCGATCCGGCAAAGGATGTGGACGGGTTTCATCCCGTGAATGCAGGCCGTTTGCAGGCAGGGCGTCCGGCCCTGGCGCCGTGTACGCCCGCGGGCGTGATCGAAATTCTCAAGCGCAGCGGCATTCCCATCGCCGGCCAGCATGCGGTGGTGGTGGGCCGCAGCGACATTGTCGGCAAGCCAGCGGCCATGCTGCTGCTGAATGAAAATGCCACCGTAACCATCTGTCACTCCAAAACCCGAGGGCTCGGAGAGATCACGCGGCAGGCGGACATTCTGGTGGCCGCTATCGGCCGGCCTGGATTCGTCACGCCCGATATGGTCAAGCCGGGTGCGACGCTGATCGACGTGGGCATCAACCGCATCACCACGCTCGAAGAGCTGGAGTACTTCTTCCCCGGCGACGTGAAGCGCGGGGCCACATTCGCCAACCGCGGCTCAACAATTGTGGGCGATGTGCATCCCAAAGCATTCGAGATCGCCGGCGCATACACGCCCGTGCCCGGCGGCGTGGGCCCGCTGACCATCGCGATGTTGATGGCGAATACGACACGTGCAGCGAAGATGCGGCGGGGTCTCAAGTAGATGCTGCGCGTTGGACTCACGGGAGGGCTGGGCAGCGGCAAGAGCACCGTTGCGGGCCATCTCCGCGAGCTGGGCGCGGAGATCGTTGAGGCCGACGCGCTGGGCCGCGCGCTCATGGAGCCAGGCCAGCCGGTCTTCGACGAGATCGTGCAGCACTTCGGCCCGGAAGTGCTCGCGGCCGACGGCCGCCTGAACCGCGCGCGCCTGGCGCAGCTTGCTTTTGGCGAAGGCCGCGTGCAGGAGCTGAATGCGATTGTGCATCCGGCTACGATCGAGGCGCAGGCGCGCTGGATGAAAGAAGTCTTTGCCCGCAATCCCGCGGCCGTGGCGGTGATTGAGTCGGCGCTTATTTTTGAAGTCGAGCGCGACGCGAGGGCACGCGGCGAAACGGATACGGCGCTCGCCGACCTGCGGCGGCGCATCGACCGCGTAATCGTGGTGACCGCGCCGGACGACGTGAAGATCGCCCGCTACTCTGCGCGGGTCAGCCAGGCGGGCGCGGGCTGGGAAGCCTCCTCTGCCGATGCGCGCGCCCGGCTCGCTCACCAGATTCCCGATGCCGAAAAAGCCGCGCAGGCCGATTATGTGCTTGACAACTCGGGCGATACGGCCGCGCTGCGCGCGCAGGTTGAGCGAGTGTGGCGCGAGCTCAAGGCAGAGAGCAACAAATCGGCGCAGAACTTGTCATTAGAATAGGAGAATAAAGAGATGGCAGCGTGCCTTTTCCGTGGGAACCGCGCACCTTTGCCGCCGTATCTGCATCAGGAAGGTTAGTCAGGTTTACGAACCATGAAACTGCGCCGGTTATTTTTGATCGTGGCGTTGGTGGGCGGATTCTGGTACCTCACCTCGCATTATTCCCCCAGCGTGGACGGGGTTTCTCACGGCCACTTTTCGTTCCTCAAGAGCGCTGGCAGCTCCGGCTCCCCGCTCGAGCTCACTGAGGCTGAGGCTGCTCCCAGCTACGACCCCGAGGAGCAGAACAACATCGCTGTCTACAAACGCGTGTTGCCCTCGGTGGTGAACATCACCTCCACCACGCTGGTCTTCAACTTCTTTTATGGAACGGTGCCGCAGCAGGGACAGGGATCGGGCTTTGTCCTCGACAAGGCCGGCCATATCCTCACCAATTATCACGTTGTGCAGGGAGCCAATCGCGGGATCGAAGTGCAGCTCTCGAACAAGCGCCGGTATGCGGCGAAGGTCGTCGGTGTGGACAGGACGCACGACCTGGCGCTCCTGCAAATCGACGCGCCCGATCTGGAGCCGGTCACGCTGGCCGACTCGTCGGGCCTCGAGGTGGGCCAGAAGGTCTACGCCATCGGCAATCCCTTCGGGTTAAGCGGCACCATGACCAGGGGCATCATCAGCTCCATCCGGTCCATCAAGAACGAAGACAGCGCGCCCATTGAAGACGCCATCCAGACCGACGCGGCCATCAACCCCGGCAACTCCGGCGGGCCGCTGCTCAACTCGCGCGGCGAAGTCATCGGCATCAACACCATGATCGCGTCGAATGGCGCCGATCAGAGCTCGGGCATCGGCTTCGCAATTCCCATCAACACAGCCAAGGCCGTGCTGGCCGACCTTACGCGCTATGGGCAGGTGCGCCGGCCCGAACTGGGCGTCTCCACGTATGCCATTGGCCCCGACCTCGCCTCACAGATGGGCCTAGCCGCCAACTACGGCTTGCTCATCCAGCGTGTCAAACCCGGCAGTGCCGCGGACCGCGCGGGACTGCACGGCGGCGACCAGCAGGCCTACGTAGGCAACACGCCCATCATGCTGGGCGGCGACTTGATCGTAGCCATCGACGGCCAGCAGGTAGCCGACGCGCAGGACATCAGCGCCATCATGGACAGGCACCAGGCCGGCGACACGGTCAGCGTAACCATCCTGCGCGGCAGAAAGCAGATGACGCTCAAGCTGATTCTGGGCGAGGCGCACGAGGCGAATACATAGATCCGGCGTAGTCGTGCGTCTTACGCCGGGGCGGGCAAAACCTCGTAGGGCCGCATCATTTCGTTCTCTTCGTGCTCCAGGATGTGGCAGTGCCACACGTAGCGGCCCGCATAGCCGGTAAACGGCACAATGATCCGCGTCACCGTGCCGGAGTTGACGCGCACTGTATCTTTCCAGCCCAGTTCATTCTCCTCGGGCGCCATCGGCGGGCTGGTATAGCGCAGCTTGTTTGCCGTCATGTAGTCGAACTTATCGAAGCGCCGCCGGTCGAGCACCTGGAACCGCACCATGTGCAGGTGGATGGGGTGCACATCCTCGGTCAGGTTCACCAGCTCCCAGATCTCAGTCGTGTTCAGCACCGGCTTCTCCGTGATCGGCATATGCCAAGGCGTTTTGTTCAGCAACATGCCCATCGACTCAGCCACCATGTTCAGGCTCTCGTCGAGCGTAAGCCTCCGCGTGAGCACGGCGCTTGACTCCGCAATGCGCGGCGCCGGACGCAGAGCCGCGGGAAGAACCCCCGGATCGGGGACTGGCGCGCCGCCCACGCGAAACTGCATCAGCTCGAACGGCTCGCTCATGAACTGGAATTTCGCGCCGCGATGCTGGCTGAAATCGATCACCACATCGGCCCGCTCGCCCGGCGCGAGTTGGATGTATTTGAATGCGACCGGCGCAGGCAGCAATCCCTGATCGCTCCCGATCTGCTGCATCTCCGCGCCGTTTGAGAGCGACAGCCGGTAGAACCGTCCATTGGCTGCATTCAAAATGCGAAAGCGATACAGCCGCGGCTCCACGTCGAGATACGGAAACAACTTGCCGTTGACGAGTTGCGCCTCGCCAAAAGCCTCCGGCACCCACGGCCGCTCGGGATCCGGTGAAACCGGATAGCTCAACTGCCCATCCCGGCGCAGGTCGCGATCCGCCAGCACCAGCGGAATCTCATACTTCCCGCGCGGCAGATGCAATGCATCCTCAACAGCGTCCCGCACAATGTAGAGACCGAACAAGCCGGCGTAGATATTCAGCCGGTTGATGCCCATGGCG
>JBAUCP010000324.1:0-25297 GCA_049677625.1 Occallatibacter sp.
CTATGGGGTGGCGAATTGTCATACGCTTCGCCCTCACACTCCTGCTCGCTTTACGCCAAGAATAAAAATCCTTAGCGAAGACCCACAGTGCGGCAAGTCCCTGAAGAACTGAACTCCAACAGAAAATAATTTCTTTAGCGCTTTCGCCCATGCGCGCGACCTCTCAAGAGGAGACACCATAAATTCTCCTCTCTTGTCCCATGTGTGGCAAGTATACAATTGTCCTTATTAGTAGAGTTATCTCGATCAATATTCCCGGGCTTCTGGTGCCCCGAGCCTAAAGTTCGCACATTAAAAGCGTTGTCATCTTGAGCAAATCCGCCGCAGCGGATGAGTCGAAGGATCTGCGGTTTGGGATGCCTGATTCATGCAATGAACTTCGGGAACATCACACTAGTTGTAAGTGACAAATAACTTATAGAAACAATCTTATCTTCCGGATAGCAATCTCGTAGACAAATTTGATTGTGCGTCCTGAAAATGAACTGGTTGTCAATAACAGCTCTACTTACCCGCACCGCTATCTTCTGCCGGCAGCAATTGATAACTCACGAAGGCCAGGCGTTTCGAATCAGGCGACCAGTTAGCGACATTCATGGAGCCATCGCCGCCGACGAGGTTTGTCAACACGCGGATCTTGTTATCGCTCGTTGAAAGAATGCGCAGCGCAATGTCTTTGTTGGCGGCGTGGGTAGTTACTTCGGAAGGATAGGAAATAAATACGATCGACTTGCCGTCGGGCGAGGGGTGCGGCGTCCAGTTATGGAAGTTGTCGAAGGTGACCTGCTCCACGTGGCTTCCGTCTGGCCTCATGCGGGCAATCTGCATACCGCCCCAGCGGTCGGTATTGAAGTAGATGGATTGGCCGTCGGCGGAGTAGTCGGGATCGTCGCTGATGCCCGTGCCGGCGGTGAGCGCGGTCTCAGGACCGCCGTCCACGGAGATGGCGTAGATATTATTCGCGCCGTGGCCGCCTCGGGTGAAGAGGATGGTTTTGCCGTCCGGCGACCAGCTATGGAAGTAACCCACATCTGCAGTGACCAGCCGCGCCGTCCCTCCGGCAGAGGGAATAATGACCAAATGCCGGCCGGTCATGCCGGGCATGGAGCAGGTAACGGCAAACAACTTGCCGTCTGGTGAGAATCCATGGCTGCCGCTGCAATCGAACGCGAGGCCGGTGTCGATCTGCCGCGGCGTTCCTTTGCCGTCGGCGGGCACGGCATAGATTTGCCCATCCTGCGTAAAGACGAGCGAGCTTCCGTCCCGCGACCAGTTAGGCGCCATGGCGCGGCCTAACGCGGAGAATGCCACAGTGGAGCGCGGTGCCGCCGGATCGATCTCGATAGCCTGAAGCGTGCTGTAAAGCACCGGCCCGGGTGCGGCCAGAGGGGCCAATTCGAGATGCGAGAAGGTGGCTGTTTCCACTGCGTTGGGGTCGTGCGCGGAGAGGCCGATGCCGGCGTAGAACGGCTCATCGAGATGGAGCTTGATGGCGGCGCCGGACTGGTGGAGCGGCTCACCGTGCAGGCTCACGAACATGGTGAAGGTGTCGCCGCGTTTCTCCAGGCGCACGCGGCTGGGCGCGTCGATGTTCAGCTCGATGCTTTGCGTGGTGTCGCCTTTGGTCTGGCGAAACTGGAGGCCAATAAGGCCGGAGCCGTGCTGTGCGGCATCGGCGTAGGCGCTGTCGGCGTCGAGAGTCTGGCGGAAGATGAGGATGGCCTTGCGGTGTTCGCTATGCGTGCCGGTCTTGACCGGGAAGTCGATGTCGGCTGTGAGCGCGATGTCGCCCGTGGCCTTCTTCCACAGGAAGTGAAAGCCGTCGGTCGTTCCCCACAGGTTTGCGCCCGCAGATGAGATGGTATAGACGCCCGTGGAGGCGTCGAAGTGCGCGGAGCCGGGAGGATTCACCGCGCCCACGTCCGACTGGCCATCAAAAATGCCGGGAGATTGCGCGCCGGCCGCACACGCAAAGGGCAAGAGGGTGGAGAGAAGAATGGTGCAGAGGGCGCGAGCGTGGTTCGAGGGCATGGCGAGCAAACTATAGGGTGGGCGAAAGGGGTTGTCAAACGGAGATGCAAGACACTGTCTTTGCCTGCGCGTGCCGCAGAACGGGCGGAAAGCGTTCCTTACTCCGGGCATCGCGACGGTATACCCTGAATGGAGACCATGAAGTCTGCTTCCCAAAAGCATTTTCACAGTTGCTATAGGTCGAAGCCGCGACACCCAAGTGGTGTTTTCCTTAAGAAAACACCACCTCGTACAGGACCTCAAAATGCCTCCTGATCACTGTGAAAATGCCAGAAAGCCACAAAAGCGCGGCATGGAGGCCTTCGCGTCTCGCGACTTCAGACGGTACCAACTGGCGCGCGTGATGGCGATTCTGGGGGCTGAGGCGCAGTCGGTCGCCGTGGCGTGGCAGGTGTACTCGATTACACACAGGGCGATCGACCTGGGCTATACGGGCCTGGCGCTGTTTCTGCCGGGACTGATCTTCCTGTTGCCCTCGGGACACGTGGCAGACCGCTTTGACCGCCGGCGCGTCATCCTGGTGTGCTATTCGCTGCAGGTGCTGTGCAGCACGGCTCTTGTGCTGTTGGCGCGCAGCGGCTCGCAAAACATTCTGGCCATCTATGCGGTGCTGTTCTTCATCGGGACGGGCCGGGCATTCTCAGGGCCGTCGAGCTCGGCGCTTATTCCGCACCTTGTGCCCGAGGAGCACTTTGTCAACGCGGTCACGTGGGGCGGCGCAATCTTTCAGTTTGCGAATATCACCGGACCAGCGCTGGGTGGGCTGCTGTTTACGTTTCCGCTGGCGCATTTTGTGCCGGATACTCGGCTGGAGGGCGCGGGCATCGTTTATGTATTCACGCTCAGCACGCTGGGGTGGTTCCTGGTGCTGGTGAGCACCCTCCATGCGCGTCCGGGCCGCATGGAGCATCGCGCGCTTTCGCTCGAGGTGGTGCTGGCCGGATTCCAATATGTGCGGCGCGCGTCCATGCTGCTGGGGTCGTTCTCGCTGGATCTGTTTGTGGTGCTGCTGGGCGGGGCGACGGCGCTCATGCCGATCTTTGCGCATGAAATTCTGCACCAGGGCCCGCGCGGTCTAGGCATGCTGCGCGCAGCGCCGGCCGCAGGTGCGGTGGCCATGTCGCTGGTTATGGCGCGGTTTCCCATGCGCCGCCGCGCCGGCAAATGGCTGTTTGTGTGCGTCTCGATCTTTGGCGCGGCTACGGTGGTCTTTGGGCTGTCGCACACGCTTTGGCTTTCGCTGGTTTCTTTAGCCATTGCCGGCGCGGCAGATACCATCAGCGTGATTATTCGCGGGTCGATTCTGCAACTAGCCACGCCGCCGGAGATGCGCGGGCGGGTGAGCGCGGTGAACTCGCTGTTCATCGGCGCGTCGAACGAACTGGGTGAGTTTGAGAGCGGGCTTACGGCTCAGTGGTGGGGCGCGGTGCGGGCCACCGTGATAGGCGGGCTGGGCGCGCTGGCCGTGGCCGGGCTATGGCCGGTCATCTTTCCCGGCCTGCGCAAAGCCGATGAGCTAACAGCCGAGTCGTTGCGCGCGCAGGTGCCGGAAGAGGAATCGCTCTCGGGGTTGTGAGTGGCTGTTCTGCCGGCTTCACCGGCAAAGCCATCCTCCATCGACAACCAGCACGTGGCCCTGGATGTAGTTGCTGGCCTCGGAGGCAAGAAAGACAGCCGCGCCGGCGAGATCGGAGGGCAAACCCCAGCGTCCTGCCGGAATTCTGTTCAAGATTGAAACGGAGCGGACGGGGTCGGCGCGCAGCGGCGCTGTATTTTCAGTGGCCATGTAGCCCGGCGCGATGGCGTTCACGTTGATCCCCAGCGGCGCCCATTCGTTGGCGAGAGCTTTTGTCAGTTGCGCGACGGCGCCCTTGGACGCGACGTACGAAGGTATGAGAAAGCCGCCCTGGAAGGACATCAGCGACGCGGTGTTGACGATCTTGCCGCGGCCCTGGGCAATCATCTTGCGGCCGGCGTACTGGCTGATGAACCAGACCGCGTTGAGATTGGTGTTGATCACCGTGTTCCAGTACTCCTCCGGGTGCTCGGCCGCGGGGGAGCGCATAATGGTGCCGGCATTGTTGAAGAGAATGTCGATGGAGCCGAAGGACGAAACCGTGTCGTCGACGAGCAGGTGGCCGACGGCCTGGTCGCATACGTCGCCCGAACGGACGATGTACTTCGCCCCGGTCTTCTCAACTTCCTCGATGACGAAATCCTGCACCTTGTCGTAGTTGTGCAGCGTGACGTTTGCGCCCGCCTGCGCCAGTGCGATGGCTATGCCCGATCCCAGGCCCTGACCGGACCCGGTCACCAGCGCGTTCTTTCCCTTGAGGCTGAACAGATCCAGGATTCCCATGCCTGCTCCTTGTTCTTTCATCAATCGGAATAATTTGTTGTCCCGGATTCGTTGTTCATGACGCTTGCGCCAGTGTACGCGGTGCAGGCAAGGCCCATTTGCAAATTCATGGGCGGGAATGTTTCAATGGGATTATTGAAACAGGGGTGCTCCGCAGGTGCGGGGCTGAGAAATACCCTCGAACCCGATCCGGATAATACCGGCGTGGGAAGTTTTCGAAGCCGAGCGGCCAGTTCTCTTCCATTGCAGCTCAAGCTCCTTTGTTTCATGCAGCACGAAGCAAGGGGCGTTTATGCAAGCAGCAGAGGCCGGCATCCGAGCATGCCTTTTTCCATTCCACTCCGTTTCAGTCCGTAGCTGGCCTCGAAAGGCCATTTTGCTGGCCGTATGCGCGGCTGGCGCCGTCAGCCTGCGCGCGCAGGGCGCCGCGCCTGCTCCCACCGGCACGCCGGCTGAGACGCAAAAGCCTGCCGGCGCGCAGCAAAAACCAGCTCCGGTGACGACCACGGTGGTGGTGCATGGCGAGACGAACGATAACTATCTGCCCGAGTCGGTGACGGTCGGTACGATCGATGGCGCGCCGCTCAAAGATGCCCCGCTTTCGGCCACGGTGATGACGCGCGGCGTGATGAATGACCAGATCTCACGACTGCTGTCTGACGTGGTGAAGAACGATGCCTCGATCGGCGAAGATTACGCGCCCGTGGGCTACTACGGCGACTTTGAGATTCGCGGCTTTCCCCTCGATCTGGCCACCGGCCTCGAGATCAACGGCATGACGATTGCCGGCGAGCAGGATGTGCCGCTCGAAAACAAGGAGAGCGTCGAATTCCTGAAAGGCATTGCCGGCGTAGAGAGCGGTGTGGCCTCGGCGGGCGGGCTGATCGACTACGTAACCAAGCGCCCGGCGGCCATCGAGGCGCTCGATCTGGCTACCGATCATCGCGGCAGCGCGTACACGGCTGTGGACCTGGGGCATCTCTTCGGCAGCCGGCAGCAGGTGGGCGCGCGGTTGAATCTGGCCGGCGAAAAGATCCAGAGCTACGTGAACGGCGCGGACGGATGGCGTGCGGTGGGCGCGGGCGCGGCCGACTGGAAGATTTCGCCGAAGGCTGTGCTGAAGGGCGACTTCGAATATCAGCACAAGCGCGAGCGTTCGGTATGCGGCTATCAGTTGCTGGGCGGCGAGACCGTCCCGCAGATGAGCCAGGTCTATCCTTCCACAATGCTCGGCCAGCAGTCCTGGGAGAAGCCGAATATCTTTGACACCTACAACACCGGCGCGCGGCTCGACTACAACCTCTCGCAGTCATGGCATGCCTTCGCCGCGGGCAGCTTCAGCCACTCGCTCATCGACGACAACGTGGTCTACGCATATGGCTGCTACTACGAAGCGGAATGCAATACCGGCTCAACGCCCGAGCCATGGTTCTTCGCTCCTGACGGCACGTACGACATTTACGACTACCGCGATCCCGGCGAGCTGCGCATGGATGCCGAAGCGGAAGCGATGGTGATGGGCCACGTACACACCGGAGCCGTTACACAGGATATCGCAGCTGGCGGCGAGTTGTTCCTGCGCAGCGTGCAGCAGCCGGGCTTTTACAGCGTGGACGATCCTTATTCTGCCGACGGCATTTTTCAGGACGGCGCGGTGTACACCTACGTCGGCTCTGAAAACATCTACCAGCCCATTACACCGTTTCCCATCGAGGACCCGCGTCAAACCGCCGGCCCGCGCCGGCTGTGGGAAGACAGTCACCAGGCAGCCGCCATCGTGCAGGACCGCGTGCATCTCCCCGGCCGCATCCAGCTTATCGCCGGCGGCCGTTACGATGCGCTGCACGATCACAACTACTCACCGTACGCGAGCTGCTCCGATTTCTTCACCGGCGAAATTCCAGACCCATGCGCGCCCGATCTGGCAGACAAGCATGTCTGGCTGCCAACCTACGCGGCCACGTATAACCCGATCGATAATCTGACGCTTTATGGCAATTACAGCGTGCTTTTATCGCTTGGTCCGCAGGGCCCTTTCTGGACCGATAACGGCAGCCAGTTTCTTGCGCCGTTCTTCACGCGCCAGGCGGAGGCCGGCGCAAAATACGAGCCGGACCAGCAGATTCTCATCACCGCCGCGTTCTTTCACATGCGCGCCCCGTTCTTCTATCCCAAAATCCTCGCCGGGCCTGACAGCTTTTGCCCCAGCGGCAGCGCAGGCGATCCGTGCTTCGAGTCCGAAGGCCGCGAGACCCACAACGGCATTGAGCTAAATGCAGAAGGCAAGGCGGCAAACTGGTTGAAGCTGACAGCTTCTGCCGCAGCACTGAGCGCAACGTCTACCGACACGGGCACACCCTCGTTCGACAACAAGCAGGTAATCAATGTGCCGCGTGTGCGAACCGCGCTGTTTGCTGAGGTTGCGCTGCTGCGCGCGCATAGCTTCTACCTGACGCCGGGCTGGAGCTATACGGACCGCAAGGAAGCCACGCGCGACGACGCGGTGAGCGTAGGCGGCTACAACCTGTTCAACCTGGGCGCGCGCTACACGCCCGGCGGCGAGCAGGGACGTGTGACACTACGCGTGTATGCCGATAACATCACCGACAAGCGCTACTGGAAAGACACCGGCGCAAGCTACGGTGATACCTTCATCCACCTGGGCGCGCCCACCACGGTCAGGCTTTCAGCGCATTACACTTTTTGAGGCTTCTCATGGAGACGGCGCACGAGATTGCAATGAGCGCAGCAGCAAGAGCACACGGTATGAATGGCGCGCTGGAGGAGCATGACTGGCCGCCGCTCGCTCTCGCAGACCTTCGCGCACTGCTGCGCGAGTTCCCGGCAATCGGCATTCCGGAAGAAATCCTGTCCACAAGTCCGCGCCCGTTTTCAGCGGCCGGCCTGGTGCGCACCGCGCATGGCAAGGTGTTTATCAAGCGTCACCATCGCGGCGTGCGCGACCAGGAAGGGCTGCTCGAAGAACACAGATTTCTTGCGCATCTGCACGCTCACGGCGCGCCTGTGCCGCTTGTCTTTGCGTCCGCGTCAGGTGAGACCACGATCGAAATGGGCGAGTGGACATACGAGGTTCATGAGGCAGGTGAAGGCATCGATCTGTATGAAGACGCTTTCTCGTGGACGCCGTTCCACTGCGCGCAGCATGCGCATGCAGCGGGTCAGGCGCTTGCCCGGCTCCATCTTCCCGCGGCAGGATTCGCCGCGCCGCGCCGCAGCGTGCGGCCTCTCGTGGCGAGCTTTACCATCTTTGCTGCCGATGATCCGGTTGTGGAAATGGAACGCTATCTGGCTGCGCGGCCATCGCTGGCTGAGTGCAAAGCTGTGCGTGCGTGCGCCGCGCAGGCTCTTGAATTGCTCGCGCCGTTTCATGCCGAACTTGCGCCGCGGCTGCCGGCGCTTGCGCCGCTGTGGACGCACAACGATCTGCACGCCTCCAATCTGCTATGGAGCGCACGCGAAGAGGACGCGCACGCCACGGCGATCATCGACTTCGGGCTTGCCGACCGCACCAACGCGGTGCACGACATTGCTCACGCCATCGAACGCAACATCGTGGAATGGCTCGCATTGGTTGCCGATCCCTCGCACCCGGACGACGTGCCCATTCACTTCGATCATCTTGCCGCGCTGCTCGCGGGTTACGAATCTGTGCGCGCGCTCTCGGACGACGAGGCTGCTGCGCTAGCGCCCATGGCCGCACTCTGCCACGCAGAGTTTGCGCTGTCTGAGGCGGATTATTTTCTAAGCGTGCTGCGCGCGGAGAATAAGGCGCCCATGGCTTACGACGGCTGGCTCGTGGGCCACGCGCGCTGGTTTCACTCGAAGGCCGGCTGCAGCCTGCTCGATGCGTTGCGGCAATGGGCCGGCGCTCGCACGCAGCGCCCGTTGGGAGTGGCCGCGATATGATCTGGATCACAATTGCGCATTACATGTCTTCACACCAGGTCGAGCTTGCGGGCTTCCTGATTACCGCTTTAGGCATCTGGCTCACCACCAAGCGTCTGCTCATTTGCTGGCCTGTCACATTGCTCGCCGATTTCCTTTATTTAGTGGTCTTCTATCAGGCCCGGCTCCTCTCCGATGCATTGCTGCAGATATTCTTCGTAGCCTTCACTCTTTATGGATGGTGGCACTGGTGGCGCGGCGTGCGGCAGGAGGGCGAAGTGCGCGTCGTTCCGCTCTCACTCGGGAATCTGTCGCTCGCTGTTGCCGCGGGCATCGTCGGCAGCTTTTTGCTTGGTGCGCTCGCCGTGCGTCTTCACGCTGCGCTACCCCATCTCGATGCCGCGCTTACCAGCTTCTCGCTCGTCGCAAGCTGGTGGCAGGCACGCAAGCACATCGCCAACTGGTGGCTTTGGATCATCGTGGACTCCATTTATGTCGGAGAGTATATCTACAAAGATCTCTGGCTCACGGGCGTGCTTTACGCGGTTCTGATCGTGCTCGCCGCGCTGGGGCTACGCGACTGGCGCCGTGCGGCAGCGCCAACTCAGATCGCGGCCTGAACCACGTTGCGCAGCGGCTCGCCGTTCATGTAGCGGCGCAACTCGTCGGCCGCGGTGCGTAGCGCATTGGGTGAAAATTGCGGACTTGATGCGGCGATGTGCGGCGTAATGAGCAGATTGGGGCAGCTCCACAGCGGGTGCCCCTCCGGCAGCGGCTCGGGATCGGTGACATCGAGAGCAGCGCGAATGCGCCCCGCGTTCAATGATTCAACCAGCGCGCCGGTGTTCACGATCGGGCCGCGCGCGGCGTTCACCAGCAGCGCTCCCTGCGGCATGAGGGCAAGCTGCGGGCGATCGATGAGCCAGCGGCTCTCGGCCGTGGAGGGCAAGACGAGTATGGCAACCTCCGCACGCGGTAAAAGCGAGTCGAGTTCGTTGACTGCATGCACCTCGGGCTCCGTGCGTGCGGTGCGGGCAACACGCGTAATCTCCACGCGAAACGGCGCCAGCATGCGCTCAATCTCTTTGCCGATGGCACCGTAGCCAACCAGCAGAACAGCCTTGCCGGCGAGTTCTTCCAGCAATACGGGAGGGTAAATTGGGCGCGCATCGCCTGCGATCGCGGCGTAGTGAGCGCTGGCTTCAAACCGGCGCTTCCACACACCGGACCGCTGGATATCGAGATACAGCGGAAAATATTTCAGCATGGTCAGAATCGCCGCCACCGTCCACTCCGCGGTGGCGATGTTATGCGCGCCATGTGCATTGCAGATGGTCACGTGCGGGCCGACCAGCGGAGGGATCCACTCAGTTCCCGCAAGCATGGATAGAACGAGCTTTACGCCGCGCAGGCGCGGCCACGCCCGCATGGCGCGGTTGGAATAGGGATCGGGAATCCAGACATCGATCTCCACATCCCGATCCATCTTGTCGGAGATAGGGATCGTCTCGATTCCCTCAGGGAATCCGCGCAGCAGATCCGGCGATAATGTCGATGGGTATCCGACTCGCAGCATAATGGGTGCAGCCCAGGTTACGCACAGGCTCTGACTTGTATGTTATCGCGGCCTCGCGGCGAACCCAGCAGCTTGCCGTGAAGCTGCCGGCGATCAGACTGCGAGCAACTCCGTATAGACGGCCATGCCCACAACGGCGTCCGCGCCGAGTGCGTCCAGTTCGTCGACTTCCTGCTGGCTGCGAATGCCTCCGGCCACGATGAGCTGGCGCTGCGTAAGCTTGCGCAGCCGCGCCGCAGTCTCAATGGGAAAGCCCTTCATGAGACCTTCGCCGTCAACGTGCGTATAGAGAAACGCCGCGGCGTGGGCTTCGAGCTGCGGAATCGCGTCGTCGGGCGTGAGCTCGACCTGCGCCTTCCAGCCCTTCACGGCGATGCGGCCATTCTTGGTATCGATGCCGGCAACAACGCGATCCGCGCCGACGGCGGCAGCCAGTTGCTCTGCGAAAGCGGTGTTCACCGCACCTTCCTGCGAAAAAAGCGCGGAGCCAATGATGACGCGCCTGGCGCCGGCATCGAGCACCTGGCGTGCGCGGTCAATCGTGTGGATGCCGCCGCCAGCCTGGCAAGGCAGCCGCTTGGCAATCTGCTCCACGAGCGCGGAGTTGTCGCCCTGGCGCATCGCGGCGTCCAGGTCGATGAGCTGCACGAGCGGAAAGCGCGAGAACTTCTCGATCCAGTATTCAAAGTCGTCGAATGCAAGCCGCAGTTTTTCGCCTTGCACAAGCTGCACGATGCGCCCGCCGAGTAAATCAATGGAAGGAATCAGCATGGAAGCCTCACAGCTACGCCAGCGATTGCGAGCTCTTCTTTGAGCGAGCGCGCGCTCGATACGCCAAAGTGAAAAATGCTGGCCGCGAGCGCCGCATCGGCTTTGCCGCGCGCGAAGACGTCGGCAAAATGGGCCACCGTGCCCGCACCGCCTGAGGCAATGACGGGAATGCTGACGGCTTCACTCACTGCGGCGGTCAGCTCGCAATCGAATCCTGCGCGCGTGCCGTCCGCATCCATTGAGGTAAGCAGGATCTCGCCGGCTCCGCGCTGCTCAGCCTCGCGCGCCCACTCTACGACGCGCCGGCCTGTTGGTTTGCGCCCGCCCTGCACAAAGACCTGCGCGTCGCGCACGGGATTGACGGCAGCGGGGGCGCGGCGCGCATCGATAGCGACCACGACGGCCTGCGCGCCGAAGCTGCGGCCAATGTCGCTGATGAGTGTGGGATCGGCAAGTGCGGCGGAGTTGACGCTGACCTTGTCCGCACCCGCCTCGAAGACCTGCTCGGCATCGCGCGCGGTACGAATGCCGCCGCCGACGCAGAATGGGACGAAGAGCTCGCGCGCGGTGCGGCGTACGGTGTCGAACAGCGTCTGGCGGCCTTCGTGCGTAGCGGTAATGTCGAGCAGTACAATTTCGTCCGCGCCTTCGCGCGCATGGCGCGCCGCCTGCGTGGCCGGGTCGCCGGCATCGACGAGGTCGACGAACTGTACGCCTTTCACCACGCGGCCGGCGTGCACGTCGAGGCAGGCGATGATGCGCTTGGTCAGCATGCGGCACCTTCCGAGTCCCACGCGAGGAAATTGCGCAGAATCTTGAGGCCCGTTTCGCCGGATTTTTCCGGATGAAACTGCACGCCCATCACATTGTCGCGTTCCACCGCCGCTGCGAAGGATTCGATGTAGTGCGTCGTGGCCGCGGTATCGACAGTGACGGGGCCTTTGTAAGAATGAGTGAAGTAGACGAACTCGCCGGGCTCGACGCCTTTCAGCAATCGCGACCCATTGCGAACCTCGAGCGAATTCCAGCCAACGTGCGGCACTTTTTCATTACTTTCGGAGAAGCGCGTACATTGTTCAGCAAATTGTCCCAGGCCAGGTTGTGCGGGTGCTTCGGTAGAGCCGGAGTAGAGCCATTGCATGCCCACGCAGATGCCGAGAAACGGAACGCCGCGCACAATTGCCGCGCGGATGGCGCCGGTGAGGCCGGTTGTATCGAGACGTTCTGTTGCCGCGAAGTGACCCACGCCGGGCAGCACGATGCGCTCAGCCGACTCAACAAGCGAAAGATCGCCGTCCGTGACCTCGGTCTCCGCACCGAGATGACGCAGCGCCTTGAGCACCGAAGTGAGATTGCCCGCTTTGTAGTCGATGACCGTGATGCGCATAAATACTCCGGGGTCCCCGGCGAGCGGTCTTGGCTCGCTGGGGTGGTTAAAGCAGTCCCTTGGTGGATGGAAGCATCTCCCCGAGTTGCTTGTCGCGCGAGCAGGCTACGCGCAGCGCGCGGGCAAAAGCTTTAAAGATAGCTTCAATCTTGTGATGATTCGAACGGCCGTACATGGTCTTCACATGGACGTTGGCGCGTGCGCCGCGTGCAAAACCCTCAAAGAAATCGGTGACGAGCTCGGTCTGCAGGTCGCCAACCAAACGCGTGCGAACTTTGGCGTCTACGGCGAAGGCTGCGCGGCCGCTCAGGTCTACTGCGGCGATGGCGAGCGTTTCGTCCATGGGCATCACGAAGTAACCGGCGCGCAGAATGCCGCGCTTGTCGCCGAGAGCGCGGTCAAAGGCCTCGCCGAGCGCGATGCCGACGTCTTCAACCGTGTGGTGCTGGTCTACATCGAGATCGCCATCGCATTTCAGGTCGAGATCAAAGGCGCCGTGGCGCGTGAACAGCTCCAGCATGTGATCGAAGAAGCGAATGCCGGTGGAGACTTTGTAGCGGCCCTGACCTTCGATGGTGAGTTGGAGCGCGATGCGGGTCTCGCTGGTATTACGCACGACGGCCGCGCTGCGCACGCCGGGCGTTTTGCTTTTCTTCGCAGTCATGGTCTGGTGCCTCCCAGCCGCAGCGCGGCGAGCGCATCGTTGAGAGCCGCGGCTGCGCCACGCATCTGTTCGCGGGTGCCAATGGTGATGCGGACGCGGCCATCGCAGCCGGGGTCGCTGGAGCGGTCGCGGACAAGCACGCCGGCCGCGCGCATAAGGCGAACGAACTCGGCGTGCTGCGCGCCAATCTCGACAAGGATGAAGTTGGCGCGGCTGGGCCAGCGGCGTACTTTTGCCGCATCGAGTGCCGCCTCAAATTCGCTGCGCGCAGCGATCACTTCACTCGCGTACCACTCAAGGTATGCATTGTCTTTGAGCGCAGGCGGCAGGCAGGCGAGCGCAATCGAGTTCACGCTGTAGGGCGAGAGCACGCGGCGTACCCAGCGCATTAGCTCGGGGTGCCCCGCGAGCACGCCGATCCGCAGGCCGGCAAGACCGTAGGCCTTGGAGAACGTGCGCGCGACCACGAGATTGGGCACGGCGCCGATGAGATCGATGATGGTTTCACGGTAAAAGTGGAAGTAGGCTTCATCCACGAGGACAACTGCGTGCTGCGCGCTCCTTGCAATCTGAAGAAGCTGTGCACGCGTGGCCACGGAGCCCGACGGGCTGTTGGGATTGGCGATGGCGATGATCTTGGTCTGCGGCGTGATGGCGGCGAGCAGGCGCTCGAAGGGGAACTGCAGGTCGTCGCCGGCCTGCACAGTGACTGCGCGCGCGTCAGTTGCCGAGGCATACACCTCGTACATGGTGTACGTGGGAACCGGGAGCAGAAGTTCATCACCGGCTTCAAGGAAGGTCTCGAAGAGCACGTGAATGGCTTCGTCCACGCCGTTGGTGAGCGCGACCATATCGGCGGCCAGGCAGAGATGGTCTGCAACGACGGCTTCGACCGGCTCGCGCTCAGGATAGCGCGTGAGCGAGCCGGCGGAGATTGCGGCGAGCGCTTCGCGCACTTTGGGTGAGCAGGCGAGCGTGTTCTCGTTGAAGTCCAGCCGCAGCGCGTCACGGCTGCCGAGCGGCGGGTGATACTCCTTCATGGCCTGGACGCGGGCGCGCGGTGCGGGCGTAAGCGTTGTGGCAGCTTCAGGCACGGGACCTCCTCGCAGTTGGATTGCCGCGCAGGCGCGTACGAACGGCCTCGGCGTGGCCGGTGAGGCCTTCCGCCTCGGCAAGCAACGCAGCCTTGGGGCCGAGAGCGCGCAAGCCCTGCTGCGCATACTCCTGCACGGTGATGAGCTTGATGAAGTCGTTCACGCTCAGGCCGCCGCGCACGCGCGCCATGCCGCCGGTGGGCAGCGTGTGGTTGGGGCCGGAGATGTAGTCGCCCATGGGCTGCGCGGACCAGCGGCCCACAAAGACCGAGCCGGCGTTTGTAACCCAGGTGAGATCGCTGGCCGCGTCTACGGTGAGATGTTCGGGCGCAAGGCGATTGGTAATCGCACGCGCTTCATCGAGAGTGGCTGCGACGATGACCACGCCGTTGCGGCTGAGGGACTCGCGCGCGGTGGGATTGCCGCGGCCGCGCTGCCTGGTTTCAGCAATGACTTGCGTGGCCAGCTCCTCGCGGGTGGTGATGAAGATGGCGAGCGCCTCAGGATCGTGCTCGGCCTGCGCGACCAGGTCGGAGGCGATCTCCGCTGCGCGGCCGCGTTCGCTGGTGACAACAATCTCTGTGGGCCCGGCGAGCATGTCGATGGCGCAGTCGAAGGCGACCAGGCGCTTGGCCGCGGTGACGTAGAGATTGCCGGGGCCCACGACCTTGTCAACGCGCGCAAGAGTGGCCGTGCCGTAAGCCAGCGCAGCGATGGCGTGCGCGCCGCCGAGACGATAAAACTCCGTGATGCCGAGAAGGTGCGCTGCAGCCAGAGTTTCAGGCGCGGGCCTGGGTGAGACCACGACGATGCGCGCGACGCCCGCCACCTGTGCGGGAATGGCAGTCATGAGCAGTGTGGAAGGCAGCGGGTGACGGCCGCTGGGAACGTAACAACCGGCAGAGCCGAGCGGGCGAACGAGCTGGCCGGTGGTCAGGCCGGCGACGGGAGAAAAATTCCATGAGGACGGCAGTTGGCGCTCGGCGAATCCGCGAATCTGCTCGGATGCCGTGGAAAGAGCACTCCGCAGTGCAGAGTCGAGACCATCCCATGCTGCGGTCATCTCATCACTCGTTACGCGAAGAGCTTCAGGGCCGGAGAGGCCGTCGAATTGCGATGCGTAGCTGAGCAGTGCGCGGTCGCCGCGCTCGCGCACATTGGCGACGATGCGCGTAACGGCCGGCAGCACGCGCTCGAGCGACGTGCTGCTGCGTCGTTCGAGCGCGGCCAGTGTTTCTGCCGCAGCCCGCGCGCCTCGTCCTTGTGTGCGAACCAGCTTCATTCGATCATCTCTTCTTGGCTGAGGATCCATCCTCAGGCTTAGCCGGTGATGTGTGGGCCCGGAGGCCCGCACTACAGCCGGACTACCACCCCAACGACCAATTTCGGTCGTTGGGGACCCCGGACTGGAGTCCGGCGCTACCCTCTCAGAGCACCACTTTGTTCAGCGGATATTCGACGATGCCGGCCGCTCGCGCTGCCTTCAGCCGTGGAATCACATCGCGCGCCGTGCTTTCGTCAACAATGGTGTTTACTGCGACCCACTCCGAATCGCTCAACTGCGAGATGGTTGGCGAGTTGAGTGCGGGCAACACGGCAAGGACGGCTTGGAGATCTTCGCGCTTGACGTTAAGCATGAGGCCCACCTGCGATTGCGCATCGATGGCGCCGCGCAGCATGGTGGCAATCTGGTCGAGCTTCTGGCGCTTCCACGGGTCGGCGAGCGCCAACTTGCCGGCGATAAGATGCGTCTCGCTCTCCATGACCGTGTCAATGATCTTGAGGTGGTTGGCCTTGAGCGAGCTGCCGGTCTCGGTCACTTCCACAATTGCGTCGGCGAGCATGGGCGGCTTGACTTCCGTTGCGCCCCAACTGAACTCCACTTTGACATTCACGCCTTTGGATGTGAAGTAGCGCTTGCTGACTTCCACAAGTTCAGTGGCGATGATTTTGCCTTCGAGATCTTCGGCTTTCTCAAAGCCGCTCGACTCGGGCACGGCGAGAACCCAGCGCACTTTGCGCCGGCTCTGCTTGGCGTAAGTGAGCGTGGTGATGCTGGGAACGTCAAGGCCGCTCTCGACCACCCAGTCGATGCCGGTGAGGCCGGCGTCGAGAACGCCGTGATCCACGTAGCGCGCCATCTCCTGCGCGCGGATCAGCATGCACTCGATCTCTTTGTCGTCAATCGAAGGGAAGTAGGAGCGGCCGTCTGCATAGATGTTCCACCCGGCGCGCTTGAAGAGCGCGATGGTGGCATCCTGCAGGCTGCCCTTGGGAATGCCGAGCCGAAGTTTGTCAGCCACGTGCGGCCTCCGTTTCTTTGCCGGCTAAAGGCGTGGCGATGGGCCGCGTGAAGCAGCTCACGGTGCCCTCGTGGCAGACCAGGCCGTCGCCTTCCACTTCCACGCGGAAGAGCAGCGTGTCGTTGTCGCAGTCAGTCGCGGCGGAGACGACGCGCAGCCGGTTGCCGCTGGTTTCGCCCTTCATCCACAGCTTTTGGCGGGTGCGGCTCCAGAAGGTGACAAAGCCGGTTTCAAGGGTCTTCGCATAGCTCGCCGGGTTAAGAAAGCCCAGCATCAGCACCTCGCCGCTGCGTGCGTCCTGCACAATGCCGGGGACGAGGCCGTCCATCTTGTCAAAGTCAATCATTTTCCTGGTCTCAGTTTGGATTTGTGGAGCATGAAAAAACCCGCTGGCGTTGGTCGCCGGCGGGCTCGGGTGTTTCTGATCTCTCTGGCCGTTTAATTCAGGCCATGGCAGTCCGCCGGCATGGAAGTTCCATGATGGTGGTGATGCCCGTGATGGCGGCGGCTCTGCATCCACTACCAAGCTAAGGGCAAACCCCGGCGCGTGTCAAATGTTTTTGTTGCGGGCAGGCCGAGCCAGGCGGAAAATGAAGCGGTGCAAATGCGACTCATCCTGATAGCGCTAACTGCGGCGGCAATCTTCGCGCCGATGGCCGCAATGCCGCAGACGGCGACCAAGACGCAGCATGCGATTCCTGCGCCCGAAGCGCGCGTGGACATCAATCACGCCAGCGTCGATGAGCTGATGAAAGTCCCAGGCATGACGCGCCCATGGGCAGGGCGCATCGTGCGCTTCAGGCCGTACCGCACCAAGCAGGACTTGCTGGACCATGGCGTGGTGACGAGTCAGGTCTACGACCGGATCAAAGACTACGTGATTGCTCACCGGGACAAGCAGTAGATCCCAGCTTGCCCATCCCTTCCGCGGGAAATGCGGAAAAGATGGGCAAGGTTTTTTGGTCTGCTTTTCAGCAGTCTGCGGGAACCGTCCGTTTGCGGGCGAAGCGCACCAGCAGCGAGCTCAGGATCACGTAGAGCACCGGGATAAAGATCAGGTTGAGGATGGTCGAAAGCAACATGCCGCCCACGATGGTGGTTCCCACGGAACGCCGTCCCAGCGCGCCTGCGCCGGTGGCGAAGACCAGGGGCAGAACGCCGAGAATGAAGGCGAACGACGTCATCAGAATAGGCCGCAGGCGCAGCTCCGCTGCCTCAATCGCGGCCTCGACGATGGAGCGTCCCTTGCGGCGCAACTGCTCGGCAAACTCAACGATGAGAATCGAGTTCTTCGCCGAGAGGCCGATGAGCATTACCAGGCCGATCTGGCAGTAGACGTCATTCGCGAAGCCGCGCAGCGAAACAAACCCGAGCGCGCCGAGCACCGCCATGGGCACGGCGAGCAAAATGATGAACGGCAGCGCGAAGCTCTCGTACTGCGCCGAAAGCGTGAGGTAGACGACCAGAATGCCGAGACCGAAGATGATGATCGCCTTGCCGCTCGACTCGATCTCTTCGAGCGAGAGCCCGGTCCACTCGTAGCTCATGCCCTGCATCATCATCTTCTTGGCCAGGTCCTGCATCGCAATCAGTCCGTCGCCGGAGCTGATGCCCGGCTTGGGCTGCCCGTCGATCTCAGCCGACCGGAAGAGGTTGTAGTGGTTGATGACCTGCGGCCCCGACGACTGCTCGATGCTGACAAGATTGTCGAGCGAAATCATCTGTCCCGAACCCGAACGCACATAGAAACGCCGCAGGTCGGCCGGCGTCATGCGGTCCTGCTGATCGGCCTGCACGTAGACGCGATAGGAGCGATTGTTGAAGTCGAAGTCGTTCACGTACTCCGAGCCCATGAAGACGCTCAGCGTATCGCTGATCTGGTCGAGCGATACGTTCATCGTCTTCGCCTTTTCGCGATCGATCGACACCAGCAGTTGCGGATCGTTCGACGTGAAGCTGGTGTAGAGGTTGGTGATCTTATCCGACGTCGTGCCCGCGCCCATAATCTCGTGAGCCACTCGATCGAGATCGCCGAGCGTGTTGCGCCCCAGGTCCTGGAGCTCGAACGCGAAGCCGCCGTAGGCGCCAAGGCCTTGAACCGCCGGCGGCTCGACCAGCACCACCAGTCCACCGGGCACTCCAAAGAGCTGCGGCGCCAGCATGGCCTGAATTTCGGCTGCCGTGTGCCCCGGCCCTTCTTTTTTGCGCTGGTCCTGCGATTTGAGCGGCACAAAGATCAGGCCGAAGTTCGACGAGCTGCCGCCGCTGAGGCTGAAGCCCATCACGGCAAAGGTGCCGTAGACATCCTTATCCCTGCGGATGAGCGCCGTGGCGCGGTCGGCCACTTCGCTGGTGTAGGTGAGCGAGGCGCCCTGCGGCGTCTGCACAATGCACATCAGGTAGTTCTGATCTTCAGAGGGCAAAAAGGCCGTGGGCACGCGCTGGTACATATACACCGTGGCCGCCAGCCCCACTGCGAACAGCACCAGCAGAACATAGCGCAGGCGCAGCGCTCCGTGAATGATCTTTGCGTACGTCCTGCCCATCCAGCCGATGGTTGCGTCTGCGCCGTGAACAAAACCGGCGAAGGCGCTCGAAACCGGGCGAATGTGGAGAAAATCCAGTTGCCGCGGGCGCTCTTCCTCGCCGCGTAGAAACAGCGCCGCCAGAGCCGGCGAAAGCGTAAGCGCGTTGAACGCTGAAATAGCGATGGCGAACGCAATGGTGAGCGAAAACTGGCGGTAGAGGATGCCGGTGGTTCCGGGAAAGAAAGAGACCGGAACAAAGACCGAGATGAGCACCAGCGACGTGGCGATGACCGCGCTCGTGACCTCGCGCATGGCGTCCGAAGTGGCCTTGTGCGGATCGCAGTGCTCGGCGGCAATGTGGCGCTGCACGTTTTCGATGACCACGATGGCGTCGTCGACCACCAGGCCGGTGGCCAGCGTGATGCCGAACATGGTGAGCGCGTTGATTGAGAAGTTGAAGATCTTGATGAAGGCGAAGGTGCCGACAAGCGATACCGGAATGGTGACCGCCGGAATGATGGTGGCGCGCCAGTCCAGCAGGAAGAGAAAGATGACCGCAATGACGATCAGGATCGCTTCGCCGAGCGTGCTGACCACTTCGGCAATCGAGTCGCCGACAACGGTCGTCGTGTCGAACGGAATTACGTAAGTGAGGCCGGGCGGGAACGACTTGGCCAGTTCGTCGAGCGCGGCCTTGGCGTCGCGGTCAACCTGCAGGGCGTTGGCGTTGCTCAACTGCTGCACGCCCACGCCGATCGCGTTCAGGCCGTTGAAGCGGAGGTCGGTCGAATAGGTCTCCGCACCCAGCTCGGCATGGCCCACGTCCTTCAACTGCACAATGCCCGAGGAATCGTTCTTGATCACGATGTCGTCGAACTGAGCCGGATCGGTGAGACGGCCCACCACACTCACCGTGATCTGATATTTCTGCTTCGGGTCGGATGGAGGCTGCCCCACCTGGCCGGCCGGAATTTCAACGTTCTGCTCTGAAAGCGCGCTTAATACGTCCGTTGCGGTGAGGTTGCGCGCGGCCAGCTTATCCGTGTCGAGCCAGATGCGCATGGCGTACTTGCGCTCGCCGAAGATGATCACGTCGCCCACGCCGGGGATACGCTTGAGCGCGTCCTTCACGTAGACATCGACGTAGTTGCTGATGAACAGGTCGGAGTAGCGGCCGCCGGGCGAAATGAAGGCCGCGGCGAAGACGAAATTCGAGTTCGCCTTGGTGATGGTGACGCCGGTGTTCTTCACCTCCTGCGGCAGGCGGCCCTGCGCTGAGGCCACGCGGTTCTGCACGTCCACGGCCGCAATGTTCAGGTCGTAGCCGGTCTGGAATGTGGTGGTGATGGTGCTGGTTCCGTCGTTCGAACTGGTCGACGAAATATAGCGCATGCCCTCCACGCCGTTGATCTGCTCTTCCAGCGGAATGGTCACCGCCGACTCAACCACGCGCGCGTTTGCGCCCACATAGTTGCTGCTAACGGTAACCTGAGGCGGCGCAAGTTGCGGATACAGCGAAATCGGCAGTGTGGGAATGCACACCGCTCCGGCAAGGATGATCAGCAGCGCACAGACGGTTGCAAACACCGGCCGGTGAATAAAGAAATCAACCACGAACCCCTCGCAGTTCTTTGCGTGCAGCTTGTGAAAGCTGACGGTGGGATGAAATTGCTCTTAAATGCCCGCTCCAGGTGCGCCTTGTGCCCCACCCTGGCCCGGGGGCGCAGGCGGCAGCGGCATCACCGGCATGCCATCCATCAGGAACTGCAGACCCGAGACAATCACCTTGTCGCCATTCTTGAGGCCGCTCTCAACCGCATAATCGTTGCCCACGGTGTCGCCCACGGTGATCGATGTCTGCCGGGCCGTGTATTTTCCGCCCTGGTCTTCGGCTACGTAGACGAAGGTCTGCCCGCCCAGCCGCGTAACCGCAAGTACGGGAACGACAGCCGTGGACGCGGTGCTCCACACGATGCGCGCCTTGATGAGCTGCGCAGTGCGCAGCAGGCCGGGCTTCGAGTTAACCGGCGCCTTGACGAGAATGCCTTGGAGGTCGCTGTCCACCTGCGGCGAGATGAAGTCGATTCTGGTCTTCTCAAGCAGGCTGCCGTTGTTGTCGAGCAGGTCCACGCCCAAGCCCATCTTCACTTTGGCCGAGAGCTCGGTGGGCACGTAGATGTAAGCCTCGAGATTCTTGTTCTCGTCCACCGTGGTAAGTATGGTGGCCGGAGACGCCAGCGGCGATACGTAGTCGCCCACATGGACCGGGATATCGCCCACGACGCCGTCGAACGGCGCACAAATGGTGTAGTAGCCCAGCAACTGCTCCTGCGTCTTGCGCGACTCGACGGCCGACTCGTAGTCGGCCTTGGAGTTCTGGTAGGCCTGCTGCTCCTGGTCGTAAGCGTCGCGGCTGGTCACGCCAGCCTCAAACAGCTTCTTCTGGCGATCCAGCTCGATGGCGTTGTAGTCGTAAACGGCCTTTTTCTGCTGCTCGGTGGCGCGCTGCGAGTTGACCGCGGCCTGCTGCTGGCGCGGGTCAATCACCATCAGCTCCTGGCCGACCTTCACAACATCACCCGACTTGACGCGAATCTCAGTCAGGACCCCGCTCACCTGCGGCATCAGCGTGGCCGAGCGGCGGGATTTGATGGTGGCCACGTACTCGCTGCTCTGCGGCACGGGCGCCATAGCTACCGAGACCGTTTGCACGGGCAGGGCCTGCATGCCGCCGCCCGCCGCCGCGACGGGTTTCTTCTGGCATCCGGTCGCCGCCAGACCCGCGAGAATCAAACAACTTATGCCATGAATGCGTTTCAGCGCGCTTGGGATCACTCGACTCGTCCTCTGGCCGGGCGGTCAGGCCCGGCGCCTCCAAATTATTGTTGCTGCGGTGCTGTCAGTTCAGGCTGGCGGCGCCGTTTGGCCGCAGTTCGCCTTCAACTTGCCACCCGGTCCAGGAAAACCGCCCGCACCAACCTGCGGACGATCGTTGCGAGAAACTCTTGGTATCTGACGCCCCTGGCCTGCCCCGCGACGCAAAATTACGCGGCCAACTGGTAACGGGACCCCAACCGGGGTGAAAAACCGTCGAAGCCGGGCGATACCTTAAACCTTTCGATACAGGTTATTCCCGCTTCAGGTTCCGCGGCGGGGTGAAGCAGCCGGCGTTGAATTCCGCCAGCCGATGCTGCGCGCAGTCCGGAATTCTAGGAAACCTGAGGCAATTGTAGGGGATGACGGGCGGTCTTCGGGTAGATGGGAACCGGCCGAGCGGGATGGCCGCCTTTTGACACGCTTTTTGCGAGTTGATAGCCTCTTAAAAGGCGTACCCGGCCCATCCAGGCTGCTTCTGCCCCTTCAAAAGCGTCCCCGTCGTCTAGCCCGGCCTAGGACACCGCCCTTTCACGGCGATAACACGGGTTCAAATCCCGTCGGGGACGCCAGAAAATAAAGGACTTATATAAAATCCAGCCGGTTTTACTCAAACTCCACTTAAACTGACGTTCTCTCTAAAGTCCCTTTGCTTGGCGCCGCTCAACCAATCTCCTGATTCCAATTCTCCAGCGCGCTCTTGAAGTCCTGCATGAATTTGCCGGAGTCGGCGCCGTCTATGGTGCGGTGGTCGAAGCCCAGGCAGTAGTACTGCATGGAACGAATCGCAATGGTGTCGTTGCCTTCGGCGTCGGTCAGGACGACGGGCTCCTTGCGCAGGCCGCCGATGGCCAGGATAGCCGACTCCGGCTGGTTGATGATGGGCGTGCCGAACTCGCCGCCGAAGACGCCGGAGTTGGTGAGGGTGAAGGTGGAACCGGTTGCCTCGTCGGGGTTGAGCTTCTTGGTGCGGGCGCGGAGTGCGAGGTCGTTGATGGCGCGGGCCAGATCGGCGAAGCTGCGCTGCTGGGCCTCGCGGATAACCGGCACGATCAGGCCGCCCTCGAGCGCTACGGCGATGCCGAGATGGATGCTGCCGTGATAGTGGATGGCCCCGTCGACGAGAGACGAGTTGACGATAGGGAAGCGCTCGAGCGCACGAATGGCGGCGGCCGCGATGAACGGCATGTAAGTGAGCCTGACGCCGTTGCGCTGCTCAAAGCCGGCGCGCTCGCGCTCGCGGAGGCGGGCGATGCGGGTCATGTCGATGCGGTAGACGGTGTGAGCGTGCGGGCTGATCGCCAGGCTTTCAATCATGCGCTGGCCGATGATGGCCCTCATGCGGGACATGGGAAGCACCTGCCCAGCCAGTGATGGCACATGCAACCCCGGCGGTGGGGCGGACTGCGCCTGCAGCGGCACCTGCGGTGCGGCGGGCGTTTTGGTTGAGGTTTCCCGGCTGAGGTAACGGAGAATATCTTCCTTGGTGATGCGGCCCTCCGAGCCGGTGCCGGAAACACGGGCCAGATCGATATTGTGCTCTTTGGCCATGCGGCGCACCAGCGGCGAGGAGCGGCGTGGCGTCCCCGCGGCCGGCTCCGCATGAGGATTCTTCGTCGGCAAATGGAGCGCTGCCTGGCTCGGCGCGTGCACCTCTGAAGCGGCGGGCAACTGAGCCGCCGATGCGCTGCCGCCGATGACGGCGACTACGGTGTTGATGTCGACGGTTGCGCCTTCAGGGGCCATGATTTCAGTGAGGATGCCGGCCGCGGGCGAGGGGATCTCCGCGTCGACCTTGTCGGTCGAAATCTCAAAGAGCGGCTCGTCTTTTTCCACTCTGTCGCCGGTTTTTTTGAGCCATTTGATGATGGTGCCCTCGAAGATCGATTCGCCCATCTGCGGCATGACTACGCTGACCGGGCCCTGGGGCTCGGCCGCGCCGGCCTGCGATTCCAGCTCTTGTGTGGCCGGAGCGCTCGCATCGCCGATTACCGCCACCACGGCGTTGATCTGAACGGTCGCGCCTTCGAGCGCCTTGATCTCGCTCAGGATGCCGGCCGCGGGCGAAGGAATCTCGGCGTCGACCTTATCGGTCGAAATCTCAAAGAGCGGCTCGTCTTTTTCCACCCTGTCGCCGGTCTTTTTCAGCCACTTGGTAATGGTGCCTTCAAAGATCGACTCGCCCATTTGCGGCATGATCACGTCGGTTGGCATCGTGCCTCTCTTGCTCTCTCGCGCGCGTTCGGCGCTCCAGCCGGATTATAAATCTCCGGGTATGGGCGGACGTGTCTCGATGGGGGACCAGGTTGGGGTTCAGGCGTGGATGGGGCGCTCGGGTTTGTGCCGCAGGCGCTCGATTTCAGGAGGAACCCGGAGCGGCGTGTCGACTGCCGGAAAAACTGGAGCCCGAAAATCGGGAGCGGACTCGGGTTTGGCTGCGGCCAGGGCGCGCAGCGCGGTCAGGTTTTCGACCGGGGAGACCGCCTGATCGAAAACCAGGCCGAACTGGCGGGCGGCTTTATGCGCGATGGCTTCGAGAGTGGGCAGGTCCACCGGCTTGTCAGGCTCTCCGGCAATTTCCCCGGCAATCTCCCGCTGCAGGCTGGTGACGGGGCGGTCTGTAATGCCACAGGGGTTGATGAGGTTAAAGTCCCGCAAATCCGTGGTGACGTTGAAGGCGAAGCCGTGCGAGGTAACGCCGCGGGCCACATGGATGCCGATGGCGCAGATCTTTCGGCCATGGGTGGTGGATTGGCTGACAGATTCACAGCTCTTGTCCAAAGCGCCGCCACCGGCAGGGCTCAGTCCGCACCAGACGCCGGTGAGTTTGCAGATACGGCCGGCGGGAAGGCCGAACTCGCCGCAGAGGCGGATGAGGGCTTCTTCCATGAGGCGGACGAAGTCGACCGGCCCGAGGCGGCTGCCGGTGGTGGGGTGGCGCAGGCTGCGGAGATCGAAGATCGGGTAGCCGATCAGTTGGCCGGGGCCGTGGTAGGTCACGTCGCCGCCGCGGTTGATCTCGTGGAGGGTAACGCCGCGGCTTTGGAGCAGCTCGTCCGACGCCAGAATGTTGGAACGGTTGGCGTTGCGGCCCAGGGTGAGCACGGGCGGATGCTCCAGCAGCAGGAGCACGTTGGCGATGCGATCCTGCTGGCGGAGATTGACGAGCTCGGCCTGCAGGCGCAGGGCCTCGGCGTAGTCGACGCGGCCGAGATAGAGGTACTGGATCATGACTCGCTTCGAGGCTTGCCTTGAAGGCCCGGTTCTGGGCCCGGTTCCGGGTCTGGTTCGATTGTAGCGGCGGTCAGGGGTACGCGGACCGGGCTCAGCCCTTGAACTCCGCCTCGAAGAGGACCTCAAATGCGGTGCGATGCTGCCAGGCCACCAGCACCCAGAGAAGCGTGGCGAAGAGAGCCATCCCGATGGCCTTGGGCAGCATGAGGACGTGAAAGGTGAGAATGTTGAACAGCACCGGGCCCAGGAGCACAAGAGCCAGCGGGACAAAGCGGTTGGCGAGGAAGAGGGCTGCGGAGATTACCATCACCGCGCCAACGACGTACATGTAGTGGGTGGCGAAGAGCACTCCGAAAAACGCACCCGCCTGCCCGGGAGGGATGGGCCCCGGGATGAAGTGCAGGAACGTGTTCAGGCCCAAGACGAGAAACATCAGGCCGAGCAGCAGACGGGCGATGAGGTAGACAATCTTCACGGCTTCTCCTTGTCCTCAGATGGTAATGGAGGCCTGGGCCTCCGTAGCAATGGATGGCCGGCAACCGGCTGCCGATTCAATTGATTGCCGTTGAG
>JBAUCP010000325.1:0-4643 GCA_049677625.1 Occallatibacter sp.
CGACCAGATGTTCAGCCGTTGATTCAGATCGCCGCCCTCGAGTTGCGCGGGAATGGTCGCCAGCCGCTCGAAGACCTCATAGGGAATGGTGAACCAGAGCGCGGCCGCGGCCGCCGGCAGCGCAAACACCGCAGCCGCCGCTGCTTTGCCGCGCCCGCGCACCAGCAGCACAGCGCATCCGGCCAGCGCAACCAGCGCGGCCAGAAATCCTCCCCGCGAAGCCGTGAGCAGAACGGCAAAGAGTCCCAGCGGCAGATAGCCCAGAGCCAGCAGCCGCGCCGGCCAGCGCCGCTCGCCGGTGAGCAGCAGCGCGGCCAGAGGAAATCCAAGATCGAGAAAGCGCGCCACATCGTTGGGGTCCTGCCCGTAGGCCGCAAAGCGCATCTGCCCTTCGGCAATCGCTTCAGGCGATCCGAAGTTCGCCACCGTGAGCGCCGCCAGCACCCAGGAGCCGGCGACATACGCACGCAGCAGGTCACGCAGATCGGCCGGGCTCTCGGCAAACTCCCACACCAGCCAGACAATCATCATCTCCTGAAAATAAGCGCGAAACTTGATCAGCGTCGCATCGGGATCGACGGTCCAGAAGTAGGTGCAGCAGAGCCAGACATAGAAGGCGAGAACCAGCCATTGCATCGCCCCAGGCGTGCGCAGCCGGCCGGCTTGCAATACGACTGGAACAGCGGCGAGCAGAAGCAATATCCCCAGGATGCGCGCCACGTTGCCCAGCGGCGGTCCCAGGTCGAGCGAGTACTCCCAGGGAATCGCGAAGGCGAACAGCAGCAGCAGAATCCAGGCTACGCGGCGCATCTCTCAATACCTCTGCGAATAAACCAGCGCGGAGTAGATGCTGACCCCGACGGTCGACTGCACCGCCGACTCGAGAGTCCGGTTCATCAGGTTCTTGGCAAATGAGTCGGGCACAAAGATGATGTCGCCGTTTTCGACCGGCTGATCCGGGTCCTGGCCGCGCAGCAGGCGCTTCACGTTGAGCGCGGTCAGGGTGCGGCCGTCTTTCTGCTCGCGGATGAGCACAGCCTTGCCCAGCGCCGCATTCTGCGACGGTCCCCAGGCCAGCGAGAGCGCTTGCACCACGGTCAGCTTCTGCGCCGGATCGATCAGGAATCCGCCCGGCCTGACCACGTCGCCCACCACATAGACCAGTCCCGCGCGGCCCACCGCGACCGTGTCTCCGGGACTGAGCTCCGGATTGTGATCGGAAGCAGCATCGGCGCCGCCGGGGTCGCCGCCCGGATCGCCGCCCGGATCGAGGACCACTTCGTGCGGCGTGCCGGGATCGTCGCGGTGGTAGATATTCACCAGCCGGCCGGCATCGGGCGAAAGCCCTGAAGCTGCCGAGATCAGATCGAGCAACCGGTGATGGAATCCGTAGGGATAAACTCCGGGCCGCGTCACCTCGCCCAGAACGCTCACATCCTGCCCCGCATAGTAAGTCACCACGACCGACACCAGCGGATGAAGCAGCATGCCCTTGGCTGCCAGCGCTGCTTCAATGGCCTGTGCTGCGGCCTGCTCGTCCATGCCGCCAATGTGCACGTCGCCGATCATAGGCAGCGTCACCGTGCCTGCGTTTGAGACGCGCACCGCCGAACGAAACTCCGGCGTGTGATATTCGCTGATCTCCAGCCAGTCACCAGCGCCGATGGGAGCCGGCATGGGCGGCTGCCCCGCGCCTTGCGGCAATGCGGTCGCCGGCGGAGCGCCCGCGCGATCCCACACCGGAGGCGCCTCCTGCGGATTGGGCACGCTCTTTTTCTCCTCGGATTGCGGCAAGCTCTCAACTCCCATGGGCAACCCGGAGTTGTTGGGCGTGGGCGCCTGCGCGTGCGCGCAACTTGCAGCCGCGAGCGCCAGCAGCAGCACCGCAGCCGCGCGCGCCTGCGATGGATAAAGCGATTCGAGCATAAGCGCACCTCCAACGGCCAGCCAAAGCCCGGCGAAGAAAGTGATGGCCATGTAAAGCGGCAGGTCCGGCGCCACCGGCTTCACGGGCTGGCGCGCCGGGTCAACCACCTCAAGATCGGAGCTGTGAACACCGGCGGCGAGGCCGGCTTCTTCCACCTGCTCCAGAACGTGCATGTAGAGCTCGTGGCTCGAATTGGCCTCCTGGCGCATGAGCGCGTATTCGGTCGCGGCCTCGTCCATCTTCAGGCCCTGGCTGGTGGTCTCTTCCAGGCTTGTGCGCACCAGTTGTTCGCGGTCAAGAGCCGTCTGCCAGTTGCTGCGGAACCGATCGATAAGCCGCGCGTCCTCGGCCTGCTTCTGGCGGTCGAGGTCCTGCAATTGCTTGTCGATTTCAACCACGCGCGGGAAGTTGGGTCCATGCTCGGCACTGAGCTGCGCACGTTCCTGTTCCAGGTCGCTGCGCCGCGCGCGAATCTGCTGCAGCAGCGCGGTCGAAAATCCGCTGCCCTCGCCCTGCAGCCGCGAGTCGGCGGCGATCACCAGCTCCGGGTCGCCCTGCGAGGCGGCGCGATACTCGGCCTCGCGCAGAATGCGGTCCGTGGTGGCCGCAACCAGTTGCCGGCCCAGCTCATCCATCTCCAGTGCGGCGGAGTTGTGCTCGGTCTCGCCCGCCTGGCCGTTAGCCAGCAACTCGGGAGTGCTCACGATTCCGTGCTTCTGCTCAAACTCCGCCAGCTTCTTCTGGTCTTCGTCTTCGCGCGACTTCAGCGCCTTTAACTGGCCGTCGAGCCAGTCCGCGGCCTGCGCAGTGGCCGCAACCTGCGACTCGCTGTCCTGCTCGCCATAGGCGCGAATGAGCGTGTTCACCACCGCAGCGGAGAGCGCCGCGTCACGGCAGCGGAAACGAATCTGCACCAGCAGGGTGCGCGGCATGGTCTGCACATGGAGCCGGCGGCCGAAGCGTTCAAGCAGCCAGGCTTGCGCGGCGGGGCTGGGCGCATCGGGGTGAAAATCGGGGAATCGGCTGGCAAAGTCGCCTGCGAAGCCCCGCTCGTCATAGAGCTTCAGCGCGACAATCGTCTTCCAGGCCAGTTGATCGCTGCGCAGCACGCTGGCCAGCGTCTCAAGAGCGACGGGCGAAGCAAGCAGCGACGCCGAAGCGGGCTGCTCGCCGGGCCCGAGGCTGAGCGGCGACGCCGGCGCGGTGCGCAGCTCCACCTTCGCGCTCGCTTCGTACTGGTTGGGCGCAATCAGGCAATAGAGCAGGCACAAAAACAGCAGCCCGCACTCCACGCCAAGCGCCACACCCCGCCGCCGGATAAGCACCCTCCACAACTCGCGCAGCGATGCCGTATCGTGGCGCCTGCTGGCGTCAACGCGGCGATGCGCACCCGATTCGTCCGGCAAGCCGGGCGGAATGGAAGGACCGTCCGTCAACGCGGGCACCTCGATCCCTAAATCACCTTTGCAGACCCTCTCCGGCACGGGCAGGATAAGGCGATGCAGGTGCAGAATTCCGGGGAGTTTAACGTAGGGAGAGCTAGTTCATAGAGTTATACATCACAATAGTTAAAATAATCTCAGGAAAAGTAGGCAGGCGATGAGCTGCAACTCAACCCGCTGCGCCCGTCCTGTACCACTCCACCGTGCGCCGCAGCCCCTCGCGGAAATCGACCGCCGGCTCGTAACCCAGCAACTCCCTGGCCAGGCGAATGTCTGCGAGCGAATCGCGGATATCGCCCGCGCGGGCTTCGGCGTATGCGGGCTGGCCGTTGTAGCCGGTCAGCTCGCGCAGAATTTCGAAGGTCTGGTTCAGCGTAATGCGGGCGCCGGTTGCCAGGTTCATCATCCTGCCTGAGACTTTCTCTGCTGGCGCTGCAGCAGCCAGCAAATTCCCACGCACCACGTTGTCGATATAGGTAAAGTCGCGGCTCTGTTCACCGTCGCCATAGATCGTCGGCTGCTCGCCGGCCAGCATCCGCCGGCAGAAGATGGCCAGAACGCCTGAGTAGTGCGATGTGGGGTCCTGGTAGGGTCCGAATACGTTGAAATAACGCAGGACCACCGTCTCCAGCCCGTAGACCCGCGCAAACGCGCGCATGTAATGCTCGCCGGCCAGTTTGGCCACCGCATACGGGCTGATCGGATTGGGAACCATCCCCTCATGTTTGGGCAGGACCGGCGTGTCGCCGTACGCTGAGGAGGAACCGGCATACACGATGCGCCGCACTCCGGCCGCGCGCGCGGCCACCAGCAGATTGAGCGTCGCGTTCACGCAGCACTCGTTGGTCGATATCGGATCGGCGACCGAACGCGGCACCGAAGCCAGCGCCGCCTCGTGAAAAACAACTTCGACGCCCGCGCAGGCCTTTGCGCAGACATCCGGGTCCCTCAGGTCGCCTTCGACAAATTCCATCGCTTCCAGACCGGCCAGATTGGCGCGCTTGCCGGTGATCAAATTGTCGACGCCGCGCACCGGCTCTCCGCGCGCGAGCAGCGCTGCGGCAATCGAACGGCCGATGAACCCGGCGGCGCCAGTCACTAGAAATTGAGGCAAAGCTTCACTCCAGCCGCAGACACGCGTGAGCTTGGAATTCGAGTCCGCGTCGCTACCATACTATCGCGCCGCATTCGGCTTTGAACTGAAGCAACGGGGCGACTACTATCGTGACCTGGTGATTTTGTAATCGTACCCATGATCTTGGGTGCCCCAGGTC
>JBAUCP010000326.1:0-2022 GCA_049677625.1 Occallatibacter sp.
AGCGATCCCGACCGGCCCAAGCTCAAAAAGAAAAATGACGACGACGTGGCTTCCGTTTCGTCGTTGCCCGACGTAAGCGACCCTGACCGGCCGCGGCTGATACCGGGCAAGCCGGCAGACATGGGCCCCGCGGTGTTGCCCAGCCTGATGGGCCTGCCGCCGGATATGGAGCAGACCGTGGCAGTCTCCGACGCGAAGAACCCGCCCGAGCATATCTGGAGCTATTCCTGGTCCAATCCGGCTGACGAGGCAAAGTACAAGGGCGATCTCGAAGACCTGGCCCGCACCGCATTGGGACTGAACCCTCCGCCAACTCCGGCCAAACCGGCGCCGAAGAAGACCGCGACGGCAAAGACCGCGGCGACGCACAAGACACGGCTCACTCTGCCGCCTCCTGCTCCGGAGCCGCTGGTTGACGAGCAGTTCCACGTATTCGAGCTGGCTTATGGCTCCGGCGCCACGCTGGTGCTCTCGGCGCGGACTGCGGGGACAGGCGCCGACGAAAAGTTCGTTACGCTGGTTGCGCAGCCTGATCTTTACGGCAATCTGGCGGTGCTGCTCAAGAACGTGACCGACGCCGCGCACATGGACGACACGCCGCGCATGCGGCTGGTGGACGCAGTGGACGCAACGGACGACAACCGCGGCGAGCTGCTGTTTGAGTTGCGCGGCCAGTCGCAGCGCCAGTTTGCGCTCTACCGCGTGCTGCGCGGCGATGTGACCCGGTTGTTCGTTAGCAGCGGCGATGCAATCGCGACGACCGCAAGCGAATAAATCCGGGCGATTCAAAGAAAGACGGCCTTTTGCCGGCACGAGGAGCCGGAAAACAGGCTCTAGGTCTGCGGCTGGTCCCACAAAAGGAACAATTGCCACGAAAGTAGGATACGGCATGTCCCGGATTGACCTCGGCGTCCTATACAATTGACTTACGAGTGGGCGTGCCGCCACTTGTCAAGGAAATTTGAACGAATGGCTTCAGTACTAACTGGTCCACCCCTTGAAAACACAACCGAATCTCCAGTAGATCCAGCAACCCAGGAATCCGCGCGGCAGACGGTCCACGCAGTACCTGCCCGCCAGCTTGTTCGCATGGGCCGCGCCGCTACGGTTGGCGAGGGGATGAACTGGGTGACGCTGGTGACCATCGCGCTCTTTCACGTGGGCTCGCTGGCGGCACTGTTCTTCTTCAGTTGGCAGCGGCTGGCGGTCTTGATCGTCCTTTACGTGCTGGCCATCAACGTGGGCGTCGGCATGTGCTATCACCGCCTGCTTACGCACCGCGGCTACCACGTGCCCAAGTGGCTGGAGTACGTGATGAGTGTCTGCGCTACGCTTTCGCTCGAGGGCGGGCCGATCTTCTGGGTGTCGACGCATCGCGTCCATCACCAGTTGAGCGACCAGGAAGGCGATCCGCATTCGCCGCGCGAAGGCAAATGGTGGGCTCACACCGGATGGCTGCTCTTCGGCGTGTCGCTGCATTCGCAGACCGAGGCGCTGTCGCGCTACTCGCCCGACCTGCGCCGCGACCGCTTCCATATGTGGCTCAGCAAGTATCACTGGCTTCCCCTCACGCTCAGCGGCGTCCTGCTCTTTGCCGGCGGATGGTACTTCGGCGGCCTGGTCAACGGCATCGCACTGGTGCTTTGGGGCGTGCTGCTGCGGGTTACGCTCGGGCTTCACGCCACCTGGCTGGTGAACTCGGCTACGCACCTGTGGGGCAGCCGGCGCTTCCAGACGCGCGACGACTCGCGCAACAGTTGGTGGGTGGCTCTGCTGACCGGCGGCGAAGGCTGGCACAACAACCACCACGCGCATCCGGTTTCCGCGCGCCACGGCCTCCGGTGGTATGAGGTCGACCCCAACTTCTACGGCATCTGGCTTCTGTCGAAGCTGGGCCTGGCACGCAAGGTCCAGGTGGCCAAGTACGACCACGAGAATCCCAAGCCGGCAGGGCTCTAACCCGACCAGTACCGCGACCCGGTGAATTTGTAATCGTGCCCATGAATTTGGGTGCCCCAGGTC
>JBAUCP010000327.1:0-1660 GCA_049677625.1 Occallatibacter sp.
AATGAATCCAGTCATTCTGAGGATCGAGGGGCTGGAACGAGCGGACGGCAGCATCAGGGTTAGCGCTACGCACATACCGCTTCCCTGGGGCGCGTTGGTCGGCCAAAATAGTCTGTCGCTGGAGCTAACGGAGCAAAGGATTCTCTGGGGCTTATGGGAAGTGCTCTACCGCGGCCTAGACCTAAGGCGACTCAAAAGGTGTACCGTCTGCAACCGATGGTTTGTCGATCGCACCAAAAACGGGATCAAGGTCCGATGCACGGCCCGATGCACTTCGAAGTCTTGGTCATGGGGAGAGCGGAAGAAGGCCCGTCACAAGTTGCGCGGCGTTAAGTATGAACCAGAAAAGACGGACACTACCCGGACACGGAAGAGAACTTTGTCGCATATCGGACACGGGTCGGACACGAGCGATTTACCGGGAATGCGGCGGGATGGCTCGATTCGCTTATAAGTATTTAATTTTGTTGGATTTATGATGGTGCGCCCGGAAGGATTCGAACCTCCGGCCTACTGATTCGTAGTCAGTCGCTCTATCCAGCTGAGCTACGGGCGCATACCTGCGGGTTCCTGGCAGAACCTCATTCAGATTATCAGGCTTCCTGCGCTGGCGCAACGCAGGTTACGAGGCTGCGGGCGTAGGGGCGGGCTGCGGCGCTGGCGGTGGAATCAGAGGCAGCTCTTCAGCGATTTCAAGGCCGGCGAGGGTGACGAGCCTGGTCACCGTGGCGACGTTGAGCCGGGTTGCGTCGAACTCAATGCGGAGGGTGTGGGTCTGGCGGTCAAGTGCAAGCTGCCGGATGCCGTAGACATCACGGGTGCGCGCGAGCGCCAGCGCCACCTGTTCAGTGGGCAAGGTGGCGTAGCGGTAGAGGATTTCCACCGTGGTCATGGCTCAATACTATCAAGATGCGTGGATTGGGGTGTGGTTGCGGGGGGACCGTTCGGGTCAAAGGTTTTTGAGGAAGGAGCGAATCTCGGGGCTGGACCAGTCCTGCGCGCCCACGAATTTGCGCTCGATGTAGCCCTGCTGGTTGATGGCGTAGGTCTCCGGCCACATTTCGGTATGAAAGAGCTTCGGAGCCGACTCGCTGGGGTCGCGGACGGTGATGAAGTCCACGTGGTGACGGGCGATGAAGCTCGAGTAGGCGTCGGGATCGTCGTCAATGCTGACGGCGAGAATGACCAGGTCAGGCATGTCGCGGTGAAGCTGGAGGAGCGAAGGTATTTCCTCGATGCAGGGGGCGCACTGACTCCACCAGAAGTTGAGCAGGACCGGATGGCCGCGATAGCCGGCGAGATGGACGGTGGTTGCGCCGTCTGAGACGGTGAAATCCGGCGCGGGCAGGTTGAGCTGCGCGGGGTGTGCGCCGCGGTTGCAGGCTGCTGCCAGCGCCAGCGGGAGGATGGTCAAAAGGATCGGGAGCCGGGATAACTGCACATCCTTATAATACGGAGCGAGAGGACGGAAAGGAACCGCGCCGCGATGGGCAACTATGGGCAAAGATGATGCAGGTGAGAGCGCCGGCGGGAGCGGTTGGAAGCCGCTGCTGGGTCTCTCGGATGAGCCGGGCGATCCGGCAGCCGCGCGGCTGGACTGGCGGGAGCGCGCGGCCATGGCCGGCGTGGGCGCAGTCTTTGACCAGCCGGAGCCGGAAGA
>JBAUCP010000328.1:0-4581 GCA_049677625.1 Occallatibacter sp.
GGAATGAAATCGGCGGGCCAGGTATTCAACTCAAGAATCATGAGGAGGGCCAATCGTGGCCGCGAAAACCAAGTCTTTTAGCGAATTGCTGAGTGAAGCTCCGCTGTCAACGGCGGAAGAAACCGTAACCCTTGCAGGCGCACTCGGAAGATCGAGCCAGGCAGGCAAGTTTGTGCTTACTATGGGTCCCGGAAACAGTGTGACGCTCGATCAGAGCGCCGTGAAAAATTACCAGGTGCTGGGCGGTGGAGTGGGCCAGTTGCTGGTGCAGGTGGAAGTCGACAAGACCAAGGTGCCGGCTGAAGTGGCGCAACAGGCCGCCGCGCCGTTCACCGTAGCCACGCCGCATCATGCCGCGGGAGCCAACGTGGGGCTGACTCCGATTGTGTCGGATCATACTTACACCATCGCCATTAATGACGTATCCCACACCAACGTTCTGGTCGACAGTATGACCAATGTTCTGGTGGATTCTCTGCACACCAATCCGATCGCGGACATCTATCACACCGGCGGCTTCCCGCATCCCGACTAAACCTACATAGAAAATAGATTGTTATATTAGAGCGGTTTTCCAGTTCGTGTATGGCATTTTGGGCGTCGTGCAAGGCGGCTTTTTCTTGAGGAAAAAGCCTCTCGGCATTCGCGGCTTCGCCTTACAGCAACTGGAAAACCGCTGTAGTCGACGCACACGCAAAGGAGGGCCGCTGTACGACAGAGGCGGCTCGCCTCCTTTTCTGGTTGCGCATCGCGCGGAATAGCCGCTTGAGCGAGGTTGTGAACATGAATGTCATGATTGTCTCCACCGTGGGAGATCCACACGCGCGCGCCGTGATGGCCGCGCTACAAGCGCAGGGAGCGGCCGTTGAGCTGCTCGATCTCTCCGATTTTCCATCTCAGTTAGCGCTCACCATGGCCTTTGAAGACGGCGCGCGGCGCTTCAGGCTGAGCCGCACCGGCGGCGGCACGCTCGATCTCGATTCCATCAGTGCGGTGTGGTGGCGCAGGCCCCAGGGCTTTGGCGTGCCTGACTCGCTTGCCGATCCCGCGCATCGCCGGTACGCGCTGTCTGAAGCGGCCACGGCCTTCGACGGGCTCTATCAATCGATGAACGCGCTGTGGATCAACGAGCCGGCGCGCGACCTGGCCGCCGGCCACAAGCCGTATCAGCTCGCGCTTGCGCAGCAGCTCGGCCTCTCCATTCCCGTGACGCTGATGACCAACGATCCCGAAGAGGCGCGCGAGTTCTGGCAGCGCTACCCCGGCGAGGTGATCTACAAGCAGTTCAAGGCGCTTCAGGAAACATGGCGGGAGACGCGCAAGCTGCGCGAGGAAGAGACCGCGCTGGCTGAAAGCGTGCGCCTTGCGCCGGTGATCTTCCAGCGCTTTGTCGATGCAGTGGCCGATGTGCGGGTCACCATCGTCGGCGACGAGATCTTTGCCGCGTCAACAGACCCGCGCAAGGGCGCCTATCCGGTGGATTTCCGCTACAACCCCGAGCTCAAGTGGGAACGCCACGCGCTGCCTGCGGCGATCGAGGACACGCTGCGCATTCTCATGCGCCGGCTCGGGCTGGAGTATGGCGCAATCGATCTGCGCCTTACTCCCGAGGGCGAGTACGTCTTTCTCGAGATCAATCCTGCTGGCCAGTTCCTGTGGGTCGAGATGGAGACCGGTCATCAGATTGCCGGCGCGCTGGCCGCGCACCTGGCAAAGGGCGAACGAACCGCGGCGCGCTCAGGAGAGCTGAATGAAGTTGCGTTCAACGGCCCCGCTGCCGACCTGCGGCGCAAGTTTCAGTTGGTTGCGGCGCGGTAGGGTGGTGTCCCAAAAGTTCATTGCATCAATGGAGTGCCCGAAAAGCGGGTCCTTCGACTGCGCAGGTTGCAAAAGCGCAACCTGCTTCGCTCAGGATGACAGAGTGTTTATGAGGCGAACTTTGGGGCAGGACGCTAGTTCACGGGCTTTGCCTTGCCGTCTTTCAGGCTCTGGTCGATGATCGACTTGATCTTCTGGTCGTTCTCGCGGGCCATCTCGCCCATCTGTTTGCCGAATTGCCCCATCTGCTGGCCGAACTTGCCCTGCTCCGCGCCGAACGTGCTCATGAAGTCCTTGTCGAAAGTTACGTTCACCCTGATCTCAGAGTTGATCAACTGCCGCTGCACCTCGCTCAGCTTACGCTGAATCTCGGTGAGTTGCTCGCGGGTGACGGTGCCGCCCTGCTCGCTCTTGAGCGCGGCTACGGCCGCATCCAGCTCAGCCATCTGCTTGGTCAGATCAGGCGTGGGGATATTCTCCGCGGTCTGCCGCGCCTTGCGCGCTTCTTCGCGCTGCTGCTGGCCTTCCTCGCGCATCTGCTTGCCCAGATCGCGCATCTGGTCGCCAAGCGCCTCCATCGGCTTTTGCATGCTCTCGATCTCCGACATCACCGCGGGGTCGTCGATCAGGTAGGTCTTGCCGTCGTGGCGGAAGAGCAGGAAGTGTCCGTGGGCCATGGCGCGGGCCTTGTCGATATCCGCCTGGCGCTCGCCATCCCAGTCGCCGGAGTAACGAGATTTATTTCCCGCATCGCCGACGATCACATAAGGGTCGCCGTCAGTGTAGTGATAGGCGTAGTGGTAGCGATCTCCATCCCTGCCAGGCACCGGCGGCACGGGAACTTCGACGTGAATCTCCGGCACCGGAGGAACAGGAACCACCACATCGATTGACGGTGTTGGTGGAACCGGCGGGGCCGGGGCGGGAGCAGGCTCGGCATCGTTAGCGGACGCCGGAGCCGGTTGCGGAGCTGCTTGCGGCGCAGGCGGCGTCTGCGGAGGCGCAGGCGGCGGAGGAGCATCATCCGTTACCTGCGCCTGGTCAGGATGCGACTGGCCGGAGGAAGAATCCTGGGAAGATGCGGAAGCCGGTGAACGATCTGAAGACTGGGCTGCCGATGGCGCCGGCGCAGCGGCCTGCAGAACAGCGGCAGGCTGCGCGGAGAGTTGCGCCGCCTGCACGCGCACCAGCGCCGCGGTTGCGAATAGAACTGCGGGAACCAGCACCAGCAGCGCGCGACGGCCGCCTGTGAAAGCTCTGTGGAAGCTCGAATCATTGAGCAGGCGCTCGATGCGCTCGGAAAGATTGCTTGAGTGTGCCATAGCGACTCCTGTGAAGGCGGGGCGCGGCAGGGCCGCGAATTCGAGCAACAGTTGTGCGTAAGCCGAAGGGCTGGCCGCGGCTTCCATTCCGGCGCGGTCGCTGATGGCCTCACCCAACTCGGAGAGCTTGCGCCTGAGCCACCACCCCAGCGGGCTGAACCACGTGATGGCCGCGTAAAGGCCGGCCGCGAGTTGCAGGTAGAAGTCGCGCTGCCGCACATGGGAGTGCTCGTGCGCCAGCACCACGCGCAGCTTCTCCGCGTCCCAGTTCGTGTAGTCCGCGGGCAGAACGATGCCCGAGCCGATGTTGACCGGCGAAGCGATGCGCCGGCTGGCGCGCACGGCAATCGCGGCGGGCAGTTCGAGCTCGGCCGCGGTCTCGACCGGCTCCGCCTGTATCCACAGGCGCAGAGACGAACACAGCCCCATCAATAGCCGGAGCAGCAGCGCCGCCGTCACACACAAATACGCCAGCCACGCATAGACCTCAAGCCGCTGCCGGCTGTTGCTCACAGCCGGTGAGCTCACGCGAGTTGCGGGCGCAACCAGGGTCAAGACTGCCGGCGTGGATCGCGGCTCGGCGTCTTTTTGCGAGGTGGAGGCTGCGGGCGCGGAGAAGCGGTACACATCGTCCGCGTCAATATGCGTCTGGGTCTGGGTCTCGGTCTCCGCAGCTTCCTGCCGGGCAGCGGGCGCGGCAATCAAGCGGACCACTGCGGGCGCCGGCGCGGGCGCCGCTTGAGCCGTTCTGTGCCACGCAGGCGCGGGAATCCGGATGGCCGCCCAGGAGGGCAGCAACGGGATGCGCATGAGCAGGGGCATGGCCAGGGCGGCGGCCAGCACCAGGCCCCACGCGGCCTTTTGCGCCGGCACGTTTTCCACGCGCAGCAGGCGCAGCCCTGCCCACAGGATGAAGGCTGCCGCCAGCGCACGCAGCGCGGCCTCAAACAAAATTGGTACGGCGTCAGGAATCATGACTTCGCCTCCTTTTTGCTGGCGGTCTTGCTGGCCGCGGCAATGCGCTCGGCCAGCCGCTGCAACTCGGCCCGGCCCAGGACCTTCGAGTCCACCATTCCGACCAGCAGCGCCTCAACCGAGCCCTCGCAGAACCAGTCCACGATGCGCTTGACGGCGCGGCCGGCCACGCGCTGCCGGCTTTCGGCCGGGCGGTACAGAAAGGTGCGGTTTTCCACGCTGTGCGCCAGGTAGCCTTTTTCCTCAAGGCGCCGGAGCACGGTGCGGATGGTCGAGTCCTTGAGCGGACGGCCCAGCTCTTCGCGCACCTGCTCGGCGGTGACCGTGCCGATGCGCCAGACAATCAGCAGGATGCTGCGCTCCAGTTCGCCCAGCTCGGCGGGATCGTGATCGGGGGTTGTGTTACTCGTCATAATGTTACTGACGGTAGCACAAAGTGTAGGTGAGCTGTCAACCGGAATTTTTT
>JBAUCP010000329.1:0-9476 GCA_049677625.1 Occallatibacter sp.
GCTCAACACGGCCGGCCGGTTTGCGCGCAGCGTAGGCATTACCGCCGCCTATCACAACCACTGGTGGGAGTTCGAGTCGAAGATCGGCGAGATTGATGCGCTCTACACGCAGACCGATCCGTCGCTGGTTCATTTCGTGCTTGACGCGGGCCATGCCTACCACGGCGGCGCCAATGTTCCCGCATTCATCCGCGCGCATGCGCAGCGCATCGTCGGCTTCCACCTGCGCGACTACCGCAACGGCAAACTGGTTACGCTTGGCGCTGGCACGTTTCCGCTGGCGCAGGTAGCGGCCGCGATCGAGCAGATCGGCTGGAAGGGATGGGTGGAGAATGAAGAAGAGCGCGAGGACCTTTCGAAAAACGGCATGGAAGTGATTGCCCCCGCTTACCGGGCCATGAAGGAGGCCTTCACATCATGAATCGCCGTGATTTTCTTTACGCAGGCGCGGCCGCTGCCGCCACTGCTTCGAGCTCTCTGGATGCGCGCGCCTACTCGTCGATTGCCGGAGCGAATGATCGCGTGGGGCTTGGCGTGATCGGCCTCGGCCGCCGCGCTACCGATGTTTGCCGCGGTTTTGTGCAAGACCCGCGCGTGCAGATCCGCGCGCTTGCGGATATTTATGACAAGCAGGCAGCGGATTTTCAGGCGCGCTTCAAGGACGACGTTGCGCAGGCCGCGCTCACCGTCGAGTACCAGGCCATGCTGGACAGAAAAGACGTGGACGCGGTGCTGATTGCAACGCCCGACCACCTTCACGTGCAGATTGCGAAAGACACGCTGGGCGCGAACAAGAACACCTATCTTGAAAAACCCACGCTGCACCGCTGGCATGAACGCGGCACGCTGATTCAGGCTGCCAAAGAGAGCAAGGGAATTCTGCAGTGCGGCATGCAGCAGCGCAGCGGCGCGCACTACATGCGCGTGAAGCGCGAGATATTCGACGCCGGCTTGCTTGGCGACGTGGTGATTGTGCGCGCGGTGTGGAGCAACTTCCCATGGCAGCGGCGCGTGATTCCTTCCGAGCCCAAGCCTGCGAGCCTTCGCTGGGACCTGTTCCTTGGTCCAGCGCCCAAAGTGCCGTACGAGACCTCGCGCTACAGCTCGTGGCGCTCCTATCACGACTACGGCAACGGCTTGCTCGCCGACATCCTGACGCACTGGGCGGACGTGGCGCAATGGATGCTCAATGACCACCAGCCGGTGAGCGCGGCCGCTCTGGGCGCCGACTTCAAACTGAGCGGCGACCTCACCAACCCTGACACGGTGAGCGCGATCGTGAAGTACAAAAACTGGAATCTCAACTTCGAGTCGTCGGTGCTTTCGATCCGCAACGAAAATCCCTCGGTGTACTTCGAGGGAACCAAGGGAACGCTCAACCTTACGCGCAAGGGCTACACGTTTGCGCCCAATGACGGCGCTCCGGTCGAGGTGGACTCAACGCAAAGCCTGGAACGCGCGCACACCGGCAACTTTCTTGATGCGATCGTCAACGGCGACAAGGTGAACGCGCCGCTGGAAGCGGGGCTTGCGGCCAGCGCGCCGGTCATGCTGGCGCTCGGCTCCTACTGGACGCAGAAGATTGCAACTCCTTCAACACTTGCTTAGAGGCTCCGCATCTTCCTGAGGGAATATGCGGCAACAGGGACGCGCTGACCGGGGCAGGGAATTCGCCGCTGAGCAGCCCAGAGACGAAAGGAAACAACCGGCGTCATGCGGACGATTTTCACCTTCTGTATCAAGCCAGGGCAATGCGATTCGTGGCCATAATCCGTGCCTGAGCCGGGCCTGCAGCCCGCGGCGAATGGGAGCGGAACTACGCTGCTTCCTGCGCCGGGCCAAGGGCAATACGGAAGCAGTGAAGACACTCACAACAACCTCGAGATGAGAAGTCTTCCCCAGAGCGCTTCTCTCAAGAAAGGGCAACATGAACGAGATACTTCGCAAACTACTGTACATCGGCTTTGCGGTGCTGCTAGGGTTGAGCGCCGCATCGGCTCTCCACGCGCAGTCCACAGGCACCATCCGCGGAACCGTAAGCGACCCGAGCGGAGCGGCGATTCCCAACGCCTCAGTGACTGCAACCCAGACCAGCACCGGCATCAAGCGCGTTGTAGCGTCCAACGAGAGCGGCATCTTTGTCTTTCCGGATCTGCCCATCGGCTCATATGGACTCAGGATCGCGGCAAAGGGATTTGAGACGGAGAACCGGCCCGCGCTCGAACTGCTGACGGGGCAAACGATCGATCTGCCCGTTACCATGTCTGTCGGTTCGCAGACCCAGGAGATTACGGTCACCTCGGAGACCCAGCAGATCGAAACCAGCACTTCGACAGTCGAGCAATCGGTCTCACAGCAACAGATGCGGGACTTGCCCCTGAATGGCCGCAATCCGCTGCAACTGACCACGCTCACTGCGGGAACCGTGCTCACCACCACCGGCACGGAGAGCGGGCAGGAAGATAACACCGGCCTCTCAGTCAACGGCCTCCGCTCAACGGAGAACTCTTACACGCTTGACGGCACCATCTATGTCAACCGCTTCTTCGACTCCGTGCCCACCATGCCGAATCCCGATGCGCTGCAGGAGTTCACCATCCAGTCCTCGGACTACAGCGCCGACCACGCCGGCGCGGGCGCGCTGGTGCAACTCTCCACGCGCTCCGGCACCAGCCAGTTGCACGGCGAGGCGTGGGAATATTTGCGCAACACAGCGGTCAACGCACGCAACTACTTCTGGCCGGCAACCAATCCGGATCCGCCCTTCAAGCTCAACCAGTTCGGCGGCACCGCCGGTGGGCCGGTTTTCAAGAGCAGAAAGGCATTCTTCTTCTTCTCGGCGGAAGACCTGCAGCAGCGTTCGGCGCCCACACCAATCACCACCGAATACCCCACTACCGCGGAACTTGCAGGCAACTTCTCCGCTTTCTTGGCGAAGGGCATCGCGCTCTATAACCCGGCAACAGGTTGCGGCTTCGGCCAGACTGCAACCTCCAACGGCGAGGGTGGTTACACCTGCAGCGGCACCATTACAGACGACGTTTCTGCCGCAGACGCAGGCGCGAACGCCATCCCCATTTCCCCGCTCTCAAAGGCGGTGAACGCGCAATATCTGGCTAGTGAGGAAGCGGCGGGCACTCCGTCGAGTGACGGAACGTATGTGAAATTCGCTTCCACCACCAACAACAATATCGACAACACGCAATATCTCACCCGTCTCGACTACGCCCTGAGCCAGAACGATCACATCAGTGGCCGGTATTTCTACAACCAGGACAACTTCCAGCGGCCGTTCACTGCGCCGCTGGGCTTTTTTGCGGCGAACCTTTTCCGCAACCAGTCGGTGACCATCAGCGATGCGCACGTTTTCAGCAATACACTGACGGGTGCTGTCTATTTTGGCTTCTACCGCGGGGGACGCACGCAGATTCCTGAAGCGCCTGGCTTGAAAACGCTCCAGTCTCTCGGACAAAACGCTCCTTTCGGAAGCCCCAACGAGAGTCTCGTGCCATTCCCTGGCGTGCGTGCACAAATCTCCGGATACGTCGAAGCCTTTTCCGGTGGCGCACTCACCCAGGATTCAACCACGTTTGATTTCCACGCCCAGGCAGTCAAGTTGGTGCACAAACACACGCTCACCATGGGTGGGGACTTGGAACGTTCGCGAATTGACATGGACGACTACTCCTACACGCCCGGCGACAGCACCTCGCCCGGCTTCAACGGCAAGCGTACTCAATCGCCCAACGGCGTTACGCCGGCTGGTTTTACCAGTACTGGCAACGCCATTGCCGACTATTACACCGGATATGAGCAGACTTATTACATGGACAATGGGCGCAAAGCGTATCTTCGCGAGTGGCGTCCCGCTCTGTATGTGCAGGACGACTGGAAGACGACGTCGAAACTGACCTTGAATCTTGGCCTGCGCTGGGATCCATGGATGCCGCCGATTGACGACAATGGCACGCTGGTGGGCTTCAATCTAGCCAATCCTAACTTCCAGTCAACCATTGCTCCCGGTGCGCCGCAGGGCATGTGGTTCGTCGGCGATCCCGGGTTGTCGAACACGGTCTTCCAAAACAATTTCAAAGACATCGCGCCGCGCGTTGGTTTTGCCTACAACCTCTTCGGCAACAGCAAAACCGTGGTGCGCGGAGCGTACGGCCTCTTCTACGGGTTTCCTGAAGGTCTGCTCTATCAAAGGACAGACGCCATGCAGCCCGTGGACCTCTATCTCAACCTCAATAACCCGCCGCAGTGGGACGCACCCTTCGCCGGGTATCCGGACGGCGATCCCTTCCCGCGCGGTCACATTGCTCCTTCGCAATTCAAGTCCTACACGTTCCTGAAACCTCTCGCCGGCGGCGTCCTCAATCCTGCTTCAAAAGTGGAATACACACAGGCCTATAACTTCACCATCGAGCAGGATCTGGGGAGCGGATTTGCTTTCAACGTCGGTTATGTGGGCAACCGCGCTGAGCACGTGATGGCTTCGCGCCAGTTCAATCCATTCGTGCTCACGGAACCGACTTTCGAAACTACCCGCACCTATGCAGGCCTCGGCGCGGTGGAATTGGCCGACGCTTACGACTGGGAGAAAACCAATGCGTTGGAATTCAACGTGACGCGCCGTTCGGCCCGTGGGTTGACGCTGCTTTCCAACGTGGTTTGGATGAAGACCATCGACATCGGCTCGTCGGGAACCGAAGGGCAGGACGGACCGGCGAATCCGTACAACTTCAACGCATATCGCGGCGTCGCCGACTTTGACCAGGCATTGCGCTTTACCGCTTCGGCCAACTATCCGCTCCCGAAATTCCACGTGAATAACGCACTCGGAGAGATCGTCAATGGGTGGCAGGCGAACGCCATCGTCACTTCGCAAAGCGGCTTGCCGTTCAGCATTACCAGCGGCGTCGACAATTCTGAATCTGGCGTCGGCAACGACCTGGGCGTCTACAATCCAGGTGTCAGCATTGCTCGCCCCGCAGGCGCTCCCAAGACCACGTGGTTCAACCCCGCAGCCTTCGCAAAGAATCCAGTCCCTTCGGCTGCCAATAACTACACCCAATCGTTCGGCAATGTTCCGCGCAACTCTCTGCGCGGGCCGGCCTACGATGATACCGATATCTCGCTCTTCAAGGACATCCTGAGCGAGCATCGTATTCACGGCCAGTTTCAGGCAGAAGCCTTTAATGCCTGGAATCACACCAACTTTGCCAACCCTGTTTCGAGTGTCAGCTCCACCTCAACATTCGGAACCATCACCGCCACCAGCAGCAGCACGGGCAGCGTGAACATTCCCTCGTCGGTGGGCACGCAGCGCGTGTGGCAGTTTGTAGGGAAAGTTATCTTCTGAGTGCTTGCCGGAGGAACTGCGAGATATATGAGCGCGGTTCCTGAGTTCAAGCGCCTGCTCATGCTTCGCGCAATGCGGCTTTCCTTCGGGAGAGCCGCATTGTTTATTTTCGGTGGTATGAGATTCTGAAAACTCGCAACAAAGGATATCCGATGAGAAAATTGCTGTTCGCTGCGGCCGTCGCCTCTCTTGTGGTTTTAGCCAGAGGGGATGCGCCCGCGCAAACGCCGATGCTGGCCGCAACCCCGCCCATGGGATGGAGCACCTGGAATCACTTTCGCCACGACATTTCAGACGCGGTCATTCGAGAGCAGGCAGATGCGCTGGTTTCGAGCGGCATGCGCGACGCAGGATATGTGTACGTGAATATCGACGGCGGATGGCAGGGCAGCCGCGATGCCGCGGGCGTGCTGCACCCCAACAGCAATTTCCCTGACATGAAAGCGCTGGGCGATTACATCCATTCAAAAGGGCTCAAGTTCGGTCTTTACACCGGTCCGGGCCCCAAGACCTGCGGAGGCGCTGAGGCAAGCTATGGATACGAGGCCCAGGACGCAAAGATGTTTGCTTCATGGGGTGTGGACTTTCTGAAGTACGACCTATGCAGTTTCCGCGAGATCATGCGCCAGGAATCGGGCGGCGACGTTGAGAAGTCCGACTCCTTGATGAAAGCAGCCTACGAGAAGATGCGCCAGGATCTGGCGGCGACGGGACGGCCGATTGTATTTAGTTTGTGCCAGTACGGCTGGGGCGCGGTGTGGGAGTGGGGTCCGCAGGTGGGCGGCAACATGTGGAGAACCAGCGGCGATATCAGCGACAGCTACGATCGCATGACGCTGATCGGCTTCGGCGAAGCCGGGCTGTCTGCCTACGCCGGACCGGGACACTGGAACGATCCTGACATGCTGGAAGTGGGCAACGGCGGCATGACTCCCGATGAAGAGCGAACCCACTTCAGCCTCTGGGCCATGCTGGCCGCGCCGCTGATTGCGGGCAACGACCTGAGCGCAATGACCGCGGAGACGAAGAACATCCTCATGAACAAAGAAGTGATTGCCGTGGATCAGGACCCGCTCGGCAAAGAGGGAGAGCGCGCCTATGCTGCCGGGCCGCTGGAAGTGTGGGCAAAGCCCTTAGAGGGCGGCGCGAAGGCTGTGGTGTTGTTCAACCGGCTGAGCGGCGCGACGCGCATGACGCTGCGGCTCAAGGATGTGGGCTGGCGCGGGCCGGCCGCTGCGCGCGATTTGTGGACCCATGAGGATGTGGGCGTAATCAACGGAGACTATACCGTGACGGTGCCCGCCCATGGTGTTGTGATGCTGCGTTTGAGCCGTCCGCAACGCTGAGACCCTGGCACTTCTGCCAATTCAATTGACGATAGATGTTAATCGATGATAGGATGCGTCCGTTAACATGCTCTTCTAGTGAAGGAAGTTAGAGCGTTTGCGGCCACGCTTCCGCAGGCTAAAACCACAAGCAGAAACCGGCCGCAAAACACATGCACGGAAAGACGGAGGACAGGTAGGATATGGCTATTCATTCACCCGTTGGAAGGCACCAGGTTCGGGAGGAGATTCAGCGCCGCATCCTGTCTGGCGAGAGCCAACCGGGGGAACGCCTTACCCAGCAGAGCCTGGCCAAAGAGCTGGGCGTTGCCCAGGGAACGGTGCGCGAGTCGCTGCTGGAGCTGCAATGGCTTGGGCTGGTCGAGTCGATTGACCGGCTGGGCGTATTCGTAGGCAAGCTGGATGCGGCGCGCCTGTGCGAGGCCTATCAGGTGCGCGAGTTTCTTGAGGGGCTGGCGGCGCGGCTGGCGTGCGACCATGGGTCGCGGGCTGACGTGGCTCTGCTCCGGAACATGGCGCATCATATCTGGAACCTGTCGCAGGAGAACAAAGAGGAAGAGATGGGCGCTGCCGACCGCGCATTTCATCTGCAGATCATGAACCTCTCGCACAACAAAGTTCTGTTGCGTCTGGCGGAGGGTTACCGCGTACTGGGCATGGCGGTGCGGGCGTCGCGCGATCCGCGCACGGTTTATGACGAACATCTGCGCATCGTTGACGCCATTGACCATAATTTCCCCGATGAGGCCGAGAAGATCATGCGCCTGCATGTGGCCGAGGCTAGGCGGATGATTGAACAGCAGGCAGCCAAGAACCAGTTCACGCCGAAGTGGGTCGCAGACCCCAAATAAATGTTCTATTTCTACAGCGGATGTTCCGGGGGAAATACGAGTCGGTCGTAGCGCCGGTCTCCAGACCGGGGTCCCCAGCAAGCCTGCTTTTGGCTTTCTGGGGTGGGAGACCGGCTGTCGTGCGGGCCTCCAGGCCCGCGCTACATTGCCGCAGCACACTCCTCACGCCGTTCTCAATAAATCTGGCGAGGCCGGCACAAGAAAATCCAGGCCCTTCGATCATCTTGACGGCGCGCGTCTTCGAGGGAGATAAATGGTAACTGGATTTACCAGGAGCCCTCCGATGACATCCGCGCTCTCCCGTCGCACATTTATTGCCTCTGCCGCGGCTTCCATGATTGCGCCCGCGATCGGCCGCGCACAGCCCGGAATCGAAAACGTGTTTTCGCTGCCAGACAGCACAGCGGATCTCTCATCGGCGACGGATTCCGCATGGAAGGATGCCGGGGTCATCGATCTCTCGCGCTCGCCCTTCGCCAGGCTGAAAACCGTTCCGGTTTCCTCCGTCGTCATTGAAGACGGCTTCTGGTCGCCGCGTCGCAAGACAAATCTTGCGTCCAGCATTCCCAGCATGCACGATGAGCTGATCGCTCACGGCCGCATGCAGAACTTCGAACGGCTGATCGGGAAATCCTCCGCGGCGCAGACCGGCCCTGTCTATTCCGACTCCGATATTTACAAATGGACAGAGGCTGCAGGCTTCGCGCTGCAAACCAGTGACCAGCCCGCGCTGCGTGCGACGACCGAAGCCATGATTCGCGAGATCGTGGCTGCGCAGGAGCCCGGCGGATACCTGAACACCTATTACGTCGGCGACAGGAAGCCCGACCGCATGTTGTATCCGACGCAGACCACCGGCCATGAGCTCTATTGCATCGGCCATCTGCTGCAGGGAGCCATCGCCTACTACCGCGCCACCGGCGACCGCACCCTGCTCGATGCAGGCGCTCGTTTCGTCGACCGGTTTCTGCTTCCAAACTATGGCCCCGGAGAGAATCAAAAGGGAATCGTCGCCGGCCATCCCGAGATCGAGATGGCTTTGATCGAGCTCTCCCGCACCACCGGAAAGCATGAGTACGTCGATCTGGCCGGCTATATCCTTCACGGCGACCCGAGGATTCCGCTCACTCCGCGGCAGATCAGCTACATGTTTTGCGGAATCCCTTTCGCCTCGCGCACCCATCTTGAAGGCCATGCAGTCCGCGCCATGTATGCCTGCTGCGGAGCCACGGACTACTATCTCGAAACCGGCGACCCCGCCTATTGGAAGACCCTGAATGCGCTCTGGGAAGATCTCGTCAGCCATCAGCTCTATGTGACCGGCGGCGTGGGCGCGCGTGAAGCGGGCGAATCGTTCGGTGAGGCCTATGAGCTGCCTAACGCCCGCGCCTACGGCGAGAGCTGCGCTGCAATTGGAAACATGATGTGGAACTGGCGCATGCTTGCCGCGTCAGGCGAAGCGCGCTTCACAGATGTAATCGAGCGCGCACTCTATAACGGCATCAACTCGGGAATGTCGCTCGACGGAACGACCTATTGCTATCGCAATCCGCTGGCGTTCAACCCTTCCGGCAATTCGGGTGAATTGCATTCCCCCGGCGACACCATCCGCAATCCCTGGTACGACACAACCTGTTGCCCGCCCAACCTGGAGCGCACCTTCGCTTCACTGCCGGGCTACCTATACAGCACCAGCGACGATGGCGTCTATGTGCATCTCTACGACAACTCTGAGATGAACTGGCGCCTTCACGACGGCACTGGCTTGAAGATCCGGCAAGCCACGAACTACCCGTGGAGCGGTGAGGTAAAGATGACGGTGAGCCCTGCGTCCCCGAGTGAGTTTGCAGTTTATGTTCGAATCCCCGGATGGTCGCGCGAGAGCGCCGTGAAAGTAAACGGCGAACAAGTGTCGGA
>JBAUCP010000330.1:0-10660 GCA_049677625.1 Occallatibacter sp.
GCGTCCAGGCGAGGAACGAGAACGGCGCACTCCATCCACCGAAGAACAGCGTCGCGCCCAAACCGGACATCGAAAACATGCCGAGATACTCGCCAAGAAAGAAGAGCGCGAACTTGAAGCCCGAGTACTCGGTGAAGTAGCCGGCCACCAGCTCTGACTCGCCTTCCGGCAGATCGAAGGGTGAGCGGTTGGTCTCGGCCGTGGCCGCGACCGCAAACATCGCGAAACTGGCGAATCCCCAGGGCGTGAAGACATACCAGTTGGGAAAAATGCCGGTGTAGTGGTTCTGCGCTTCGACAATCTTGGTCAGCGAGAGCGAGCCGGCGATCATGACCACGGCCACGCTCGACAAGAGCAGCGGAACCTCGTAGCTGATCATCTGTGCAATCGCCCGCATGGCGCCCAGGATCGAATATTTGTTGCGGCTCGACCATCCGGCCATGAAGATCGAGAGCTCCGTCGACGCGCCCATGGCGAAGAAGAACAGCAGGCCCGAGTCCATGTCGACGAGGACCATGTTGCGGCCCACGGGCAGAACGGCGAAGCCCATGAAGACCGCGACCACCAGCACCAGCGGCGCAAGAAAGTGCACCACCCCGTCTGCGCTGAGCGGAACAATATCTTCCTTGGTGAGCGACTTGATGCCGTCGGCAATCGGCTGGAAGAATCCGAACGGCCCCACGCGATTGGGCCCAAGACGATTCTGCATGCGGCCCAGTCCCTTGCGCTCAAAAACCGTAGTCAGCGCGAAGAGCCCGGGGAAGACACAGACGATTGCCACCACGCCCAGCGCTACCGCTGCAAACGGCCGCAGCGCTGCGGGCAGAAAGCCCAGCAGCCAGTCGCGCAGCAGAACAAAAATCTGGTCGAGGGTTACTGAAATGGGCGTAGCGGGCATCGCCTACTCACCCCCTGCGGCTGGAGCAGTGGGCTTGGTTGCGGCTGGTTCCTTGTGCGCGGCTGCGGCCTTGGCGGCTGCTGCTTCCGAGGCAGCTTTGGCCTTGGCTTCCACCTTGGCCTTTTCTTCGGCCAGGCGTGCATCCACTTCGGCGGCTTCGGTTGGATGAATCTCGTGGTAGTACTCGTTCGACCTGGCGAGCTGATGGCGGTCAAGCTGCAGTCCGCCGAAGCGGTCGTCGGTGGCCAGCTCGAACTGCGTGTCCATCTTGATGGCCTCAAACGGGCACACTTCCACACAGATCTGACAGCTCATGCACACCGAGATGTCGATGTCGAAGCGCGCCGGATAAATCTGCATTTTGCCTACGTAGTCGGGCTTTTTATCCTTGCTCTTCTCGATGTAAATGCACTTGGGCGGGCACTCTTTCTCGCAGATCTGGCAGGCCACGCAGCGCATGCCGGCCTCCCAGTCCGCTCCGTCGTAGACCAGAAAGGGAAACACGCGCGCGGCCTCGGCCGTGGGTATCCGCTGCTCGGGATACTCGACCGTCGTGAGCCGTTCCGCGGAGACAAAACTGCCGGCGAAGTTCTTCGCCGTCTCCGCCATCCCTTTCAGGATTCCCTCGCCTAACAATTCAATCCTCCAGATTCAGCTTTCAGCTTCTAGCCCTCAGCTTCCAGCTCGTTCGTGCTATCCCAGGTCTCAAAAGCGAGACCTGGGGCACCCAAGTCGATGACTGTTCTTTAATCCCTATTCCCTATTCCCTATTCCCTAGTCCCTAGTCCCTAGTCCCTAGTCCCTAGTCCCTCAAAACGCTATCGGTCCACTTCTCCCAAAACAATATCCACGCTGCCAAAGATCAGCACCACGTCCGCCACGTTGTGCCCCAGGCACATGTCTTCGAGAATCGTCAGGTTGATCAGGCTGGGCGGACGCACGCGATAGCGGTACGGGTTCGGGCCGCCGTCGCTGATCAGATAAAAGCCAAGCTCGCCCTTGGGCGCCTCGATGCGTCCGTAGGCCTCGCCCGGCTTGGGGCGGAAGCCGCGAATCTTCGCCTTGGGGTCCATCACCGGCCCGCCGGGAACGTCTTTGAGCGCCTGGTTGAGAATGCCGATGGACTCGCGCATCTCCAGCACGCGGATCATGTAGCGGTCGAAGATGTCGCCGTGATCGCCCAGCGGCACGCGGAACTTGAAGCGGTCGTAGATGCCGTAGTGGTCCACCTTGCGAATGTCGTAGTTCACGCCCGAGGCGCGCAGCATGGGTCCGCTGACGCCGGCATTCACTGCAAGCTCGGGCTTGAGCACGCCCACGCCCTGACAGCGGGCCATGAGGATTTCATTGGACGAGAGCAGTGCTTCAAACTCGTCGATGAACGCCGGCAGCCCGGCGACGACTTTGCGCGCCGCATCGAGCCACGCCGCCGACACATCCACGCGGCAGCCGCCAAAGCGCATGTAGTTGCACATCATGCGCGAGCCGGTGAGCGACTCAAAGAGATCGAGAATCTTTTCGCGCTCGCGGAAGGCGTACATGAGCGGCGTACCGCTGGCGCCCATCTCCTGAGTCAGGAATCCGATCGAGGAAGCGTGGTTCTGCACGCGCGTGAGCTCGGCAAGGATGACGCGAATGTACTCGGCGCGCTCGGGAACCTGCTGGCCGACAAGCTTCTCGACTGCCAGCGCGTAGGCCCAGTTGTTCGAAAGCGAGCAGAAGTAGTCGAGCCGGTCGGTATAGGGCATCGAAGCCAGGTAGCTGGCGCCTTCTGCAATCTTCTCGTGATTGCGGTGCAGATAGCCGAAGACCGGCTTGAGGCGAATTACGCGCTCGCCGTCGAGCGCCACATCCATGCGGAAGACGCCGTGAGTCGAGGGATGGTGCGGCCCCATGGCCACTTCCAGCAGCTCGCCTTCGCCGTCGGGCTCGATCACCGGCGGCCGGTTCCAACCCTCGCGCAACTTGTCCTGTGCAAGCTCAGTCGTCATTGCGCCGCGCCAATCCCTTCTCCGCCGGGTGCCCCACCTTCGCCGGTTCGCGCCCTTTGCGAATCGGTTAAGGTGGGATGGCTCTCGCGGTGCGCCTGCGCACGCTTCAGCACTTCGTCGTGCGCCGTGGGCTCGTATTCAAAGTCGTCCGGGTCAACATAATCGCGGCGCATGGGGTAGTCCTTGAATCCATCCCACATGAGAATGCGGCGCAGGTCGGGATGACCCGTGAAAACGATCCCGTATAAATCGAAGACCTCGCGCTCCTGAAACTCCGCGCCGCGCCAAACCGGCGTGAGCGAGGGCATCTCGACCTTGTCGGTCCGGTTCGCGGTACGCATTCTGATCACCAGCGGCCCATGGCGGAGCGCAATCGAATACAAGTGATAGACCGTCTCAAGATGGCCCGGCTCAACGTGCTTGCGCGTCTCCTCCACCGTTTCCTCGACGGTCTGCTCCACGCCATCCACGGTCTTGGTGACCTGGCGCGTCACTTTCACTTTTTCACTGATCTCTTTGTCGAGCCAATCCACTCCGGAGACGTTGGAGAGAAAATCGAAGGCCAGCTCCGGAGCATCGCGCAGAAAGGTCGCCACGTCAACCGCGCGATCGTGCGCGACGATTAGCGAGTGCTGCGCCGAAGGGCTGGGATTCGCAACCACCGTAATCCCCGCGCCCGGCACAGCCGCTTCGATGGCCGCCTTGATCTCCTCGACAGTCTTCAATGCGCTTCCCTTCAATCCTGCAGGGGCTAAAGCCCCATTTCTTACCCGGCACTATCTCGGCACGACTGAAGTCGTGCCCTGTTACAAAACCCAATCAGCGAGGTGTCTTTTCCAGTCCCTGTTCCCTGTTCCCTAGTCCCTGTTCCACGTCAGCGAATCACCACCGGCACCGTCCAAACGCCTGGGTTCGAAGTGGGTTCGAGATCGTGTTCGCCCTGCTCGGGTACGGGAAACTCGCTCTGCGCCTCCGCGTCCAGGTGCGGCGGTCGGTCCTCGCCGGTCAGGTGCTGCCCGTCAATCTTCTTCTGCAGCGTCATGAAGGCCTGGATCAGCGCCTCAGGCCGCGGCGGGCAGCCGGGGATGTGCACGTCCACCGGAATATAGCGGTCAATCCCCTTCAGCACGTTATATCCCTGCTTGAACGGCCCGCCGGAGATGGCGCAGGCGCCCATCGCGATCACATATTTCGGCTCGGCCATCTGGTTATAAAGCCGCACCACCTGCGGAGCCATCTTCTTGGTTACCGTGCCGGAGATGATCATCAGGTCGGCCTGCCGCGGCGAGGGCCGAAAGACCTCCGCGCCGAAGCGGGCCAGATCGTAGCGGGCCATGGTAGTGGCGATCATCTCAATCGCGCAGCAGGCCAGCCCGAACTGCATGGGCCACACCGAGCTGCGCCGTCCCCAGTTGTAGAGCTCCTCGACGGTCGTAACGAAGACGCCCTGCTTGCCCAGTTCGATCTTCAATTCGTTTTCTACAGCCATCGGTCGCTTCGCTCCAGTCAACAGTGGTCAGTGACAATTGTTCTCACGCCCAGGTCAAAATCCCCTTGGCCCACGCCCACGCCAGCCCCTCCACCAGCATCAGCACAAACACCAGCATGGCCGCGCAGGCCGCCGCGCCCAATCCTGTAAACGCCACGGCAAAGGGCAGCAGGAACACTGCCTCCACGTCGAAGATGAGAAAGATGATGGCGTAAAGATAGTAGGCCGAGCGGAACTGGACCCAGGCGTCGCCCTTCGATTCCAGCCCGCACTCGTAGATGGCATTCTTCACCGCGTTCGGCTTTTGCGGCGAAAACGCCTTGGCCCAGAGCCACGCCAGTCCCAGCGGAGCGAGCCCAAATCCAAGCGCCGCCACAAACAAAACCGCCAGGGGAAAATATGGATTGGAAACCATCGCTGGAATGAGAATCCTTCTTATTCAAACTATCAGTTTTGGGTTGGCTTTGGCTAAGCAGTTCGGTGGGTTTCTCGACCGTTCAGTTCCATTTTCTCGCGGTTCATCCCATTCTGTGAACCGTTCGCCGCGTACTCGGCGTTTCAGCAAACCTGGTGAAAGCCGATCCCCATCAGCGCGGCGGTTTTTCTGAGCGCAGCCGCCACGTGTCCCACGCCCACAGCGCAGTGGTGCGCTGGCCCCTGCACATTCCACGCTTCAACAAATCCGCGCGCACCCAGCGGGAAGCGGTAGCGGCTGTTCGTGTTGCCGATCTCGAGTATCTCTCCGGCTACGCACTCGCCCTGGGCGACTACGAGCTTGAAGCGCGATGCTGCGTCTTCAACCACCGAGAGCAGCGTGACGGGCCCATACTTCACGCTCATCTCTACGGAAAGCCCGCGGCCCACCTTGCCGTGATAGACCTTGAGCGGACGCACTTTGGTTTTTCCTTCGGCGATTGCGATGTGGCCGGGGCCGTCGTGGCCCATCAGCACCAGGTCGTCGTTGAAGTCCATCGCGTAGTACTCGGTGAACGATCCGCCCGCACCCAGCAGGTCCATGATCTTCATGGCCAGCGCGTTCTTCACCTCATACTCGCCGGCCACGGGAATATGGCGCGCAGTGAGCAGCGAGGTGCCCAGAATGATGGAGCTCATGGTGTCTTCATTGGCTGCGTTGCCTGAGCCCTTGTAGTAGTAAGCCATCGCGTCGAGTTCGTGGCGCGCGACAAACGCATCGAGAGCCACTGAAGTGCGCGCCGCGCGGCGCAGCTCATCTGCCGGGCAGTCGGGCTGCACGTCGAATGCGGCCTGAAACTCCTCTACGCGCCGCGCCACCTCGGCCTCGCTCACGCCTGCGCACAGCTCGCTCAGCTCGTCCACTTCCAGCAATTCGGCGTGCGTGCCGAAGGCGATCGAAACCAGCGTCACGTCGGTCATGATGTCGAGCATGCCGCTGTAATAGTGGCCCATCAATCCCAGCCGCGCTGCGGCCAGCGCCGAGCGCACCCGCGCCCCGGCCAGCCACTCTTCGATCTCGCGCCACGTTTCGCCTTCATCCAGAACGCCTGTGACCTGGTGAAATGGAATCCGCGCACGCGCAAAGAGATTCGCGATCTCCGGCATCGGGCACGCGGAACAGAAGGCGAGCCACTCGCCGGTCATCGCGGTGCGGTCTTCGAGCCGGTTGAAAGCCTTGTAATCAATGGCCGCCTCAGGCTGCAGATTGAGCACCACCACCGGCACACCCGCGCGCTGCACCACCGGCAGCACGGTATTCGAGAGCGCGTAGGTGGTCACGTAGAGAAACAGCACGTCGATGTCTTCGCGCCGGCACTGGCGGCCGGCCTCGCGCGAACGCTGCGGCGTGTCGATCAACCCCAGATTGACCACCGCAACGCCCGGCCGCTCAAGCCGCGACGCAACCTGCGCCACGTAGCCCTTGAGCCGGTCTTCAAGCCCCGCAAACTGGCTCCAGTAGGCGTCGAGGCCGATGCCGCAAAGCCCGACGCGCAAGGTGTGTTCGCTCTTCATCTCGCTTGTTCTTTCGTCCATCAGTTCACTACCGTGGGTGCCCCAGGTCTCGATTTTGAGACCTGGGAAACTACAAATCTACGCGGTCTTGGTGCTGGTTCTCACGCTCACCAGCTCACCACCGCCACGGCGAACGGCTCCAGCGCAATCTTTCCGTCCGCTACGCTCACGGTCCGCGCCGGGCCTTCGCCCGATTGCACATCCACCACCAGCGCCGTTGCATTCGCCGCCGCGCCCAGCCCGATCTCCACTTCCTTATTTCTCTTGTTCACCAGCAGCAGCTTGTGGCCGGCCGGCGTGATGAACGCCTGCGCCGAAAGATCGCGCGACCCGATGCTCGTCTCCACCAGCTTGTCGCCCGCGTGGAAGTTGTCTTTGATGAGCTTGAGCGCCCAGTAGCGGGCGTTGGGCTGGTTGGTCACCCAGTCCATCATGCTCACGCTGGGAAACTGCGTGGGATAGCCCACCAACTGCGACTCGCCGATCACATCGATCTGCATGCGCGAGAGCTCGATGAACAGATCGGCATAGAGCGCTCCGGCCAGGTTCCAGTACTCAGCCGGAGGCGCCACCGTGTCGCCGGGCGTGTTGTCGGTGGGCAGAATCACGCCCAGCTCATCGGTGTCGGTCCGCGTCTCCGGCGAGAGCCGTTTGCGAATCGACTCGACATAGCGGACCGTGTTCAGAAATCCCGCCTCCTGGTCAAAGAACGTGTACTGCCAGTCGTCGAGCGTCTCTCCGGCAACCGGCGAGGCGTAGAAGTGATACGAGATCATGTCCAGCGGCGTGCCGGGCCGATGATTTTTGTGATCGAGAAAATACTCGAAGAACTGCGGCGCATCGCCCGGCATGGCCAGCGCCAGGCCCACAAACCTGGTCTCCGGCGAAACCGCGTGGATAGCGCTCACAATCGCGTCGTAGCGCTCGGTGTACTGCTCGGGCGTCATGGTGTGCTCGAAGTCAACCTCGTTGAGCACCTCCCAGTACGGCAGCTTGTAGTGGTAGCCGGAATCGTGGCGCACGCCGTTCTCGTCGGTGAAGCCGCCATTCACATACCAGCTCACCAGCCGCGCGTAGTAGTCGCCCATCGCTTTGCCGGTGGGGTCGCGCAGCTCCGTGCCCTGCGTGTAGTGCCACTCCACCTGGTTGGGGTCACCGGGATAAGTGACCGGCTTCTCGGTTTTGAAGAGCCACGCCGGCATGGTGCTGAAGTTGAGAATCGTCGAGTGGCCCTCGGTGGCCGCCAGAAAATCCTTGGTCATGGGATCGATGAGGTTGAAGTCCCACGAGGTCTTTTCCGGTGTGGGCGGCTCCAGCTCCGCCACGGCCAGTCTCGGATAGGGCAGCCACGGCACGTAGCGCACGTAGTCCGCACCCAGCTCCTTCACCGCCTTGTAAGCCGCTGCTCCCAGCGGCTCGCCCGGCCGCAGCGGCGGATTCACCACCACCTGCAGCGTAGGCGTGGACTTCGAGACCACCGTTATCTTGTCCCAGTCGATCTTGAGACCCTGCTCCTGGCCGTGCAGCGCGGCCGGGGCCAGCATCGCCATCAAAATGCCGGCGAGACCCATTGCGCCCAGACCGAGGCCAGGCGCCTTTTCAGACGGAAACTTGTTCATATCCGAAACTCCGGTTCTAAACCGGCTGCAATCTTACCACTGGCCGTCGGCTTCAGGCATTGCAAATAAACGGGAGCGGCAGACTGCCTGGAGGCGAGGCAGACTAATCGTCGTCGTCATCCTTGCCGGTCTTCTTCGGCTTCGCTTTCAGCATGGCCGGCACCGGCGCGTTGCCCATCGCGTCCTTCCACAGAATCACGTTGAGCTTTTCCACCGGCACGCGATCCTCGTGCGTAAAGTCCATCTTCATGCTCGCCTTGGCGCCCACGGCATTTTGGGTGTTAGCCGTGTAAATGAGCCCATTGTCGCGGTTCGAGGTGTCGGCGTCGAATGGCGGCTGATCGCCGGGCCCCGAGAACTCGTTCGAAATCAGCGAGCAGAAGGCGTCATTGTTGTTCATCGGCGGCAGCCCCAGCAGCGTCTCCATGGTGCGCACCTCGCTCACCGTGGAGTAGAAGTGGCTGTCGACGAAGGGCGCGCCATTGGCGCCATGCGGCGCATATTTGCTCACTACCAGCCCGACGCTGCGATGCGCATCCACGTGGTCCGCGCCGTTCTGCGCGTCGTCTTCCAGGATGAAGAACGCTGTATCGTCCCAGAAGGGCGAGTGCGAGATGGCCTCCACGGCGCGGCCCACGGCGAGGTCATTATCGGCCACGGAGGACTTTGGCGTGGGCCCGCCCGGCCGCGTTCCCGCCGTGTGATCGTTGGGCAGGCGCAGCAGGATGAAGTTCGGCATCGTATCCTTGCCCTGCGCCCTGTCCGCAAGCCAGCCCTGCAGATGCCGGAGAAAGATGTCGACGCGAATCTGGTCGGGAACCAGCAGATTGAAGTCCGGCGACTCAGGCGCGAAATGGCCCACCAGCTCCGGCTTGGTGGCAATATTGGCGGCCAGAACCGGGATCGGCCACGGCCACTTGTTCACGCCGCCACCCCACTCCGCGGGCAGCGGCTCGCCGGGCGCAATCGCCTTCTTCGCGCATTTGGGACCAGCCAGCATGGGCCCCAGCTGCGGGTCTGCAACTCCGCTCTCGCCGCAAAAGGTCGAAGAGATGAACTCGGCAAAGTGGTAGTAGGTTTTGCCGTGCGAGGCCAGATTGCCCCACAGGTAGCCGCTCTCCGGCTCGTTCACATCCGGAATGTTCTGCAGCAGCGGGTAGCCGTTGGCCACCACGCCCTCATAGTCGTAAGTCCGTTCCTCGCCGCGATAGCTCTGCTGCCAGGTTTTTTCCAGGTAATCCGAGCCGATGGCCGCCGTCGACCACACGTGCCCATCGCCTGAAACCTCGCCCGAATCGAAGAAGTTGTCGAGCACGCCGAACTGGAGCGCGAGCTTGTGCAGATTGGGCGTAACCGTCGCGCCATACATCGCCAGCTTGGGGTCGCCGTTCCCAACAGGTTTTCCATCCTGCTGCAGGTCGCCCAGGAGCTGATCGTAGGTGCGGTTCTCGCGGATGATGTAGATCACGTGCTTGATGCGGTCCTCGCCGCCGCCCGCAAATTTGATCTTCTCCTGCGCCGCGATCATGCGGTTCGAGTCCAGCACCACCGGCGTCCATTGCGGCAGGTTTTCGTCAATGTCTTTCTCATCGATCCCGGCCAGCGACCCGTAGAGCAGCGTGGGGATGTAGGCGTTGCCGCGCCGCGCCGGGCTCGCGTCCTCGCCCTCGACCGGCCTCTGCGGAAAGTTGTTCGGCCCGGTACCTGTGCCTTTCGCCGTTGCGATAAAGAGCCTGCCGCCCTGCGGAAGCGCATCGAAGGCCATGGACATGGGCAGCCAGTCGGTGGGAATAAAACCGTTCGGTTCCACCATGCCCGTCCGCGCGGTCTTGAGTGTGAGCTTGGTCGTGTCGATCACGGCGACCGCGTCGCTGGCCATGTTGGCCACATACAGGCGGCTGCCGCTTGCGTTCACTGCCACGGCCACCGGCTCGGCGCCAAAATAGCTCTGTCCCGGCAGACGGGTATCGAAGAAGCCCTTGATCGAAAATTGGCCCGCGCCCACATTCACCGCGGCCACAGCGTCGCGGTTGGCGAGCGCAACATAGAGCGTCTTCTCATCGGGCGAGAAGGCAAACGCGCAGGGATGCGTGCCCGGCGCGACGTTATTGGTGGGCTTGAGTAGCGCGAGCTTGCGCGTCACCATACCGCTCTCGAGGTTGAGCTCGGCAATCTCCGACGCATTCCACAGCGCGACAAACCCGCGCTTGCCGTCCTTCGTCACCGCAACGGCAATCGGATACGTGGACGGCACGGTATCGCTCTCCGAAAGATCGAATCGCTTTTCGATCGCGCCGGTCACTACATCGATCACCACCGCAAAATCGGAGAGGTTGTCGGCCACCAGCAGTTTCTCGCGGCCCGCGGAGGCAAAGACCGCAATCGCCGCCGGATATGGCACGCCCATGCCGATTGCCGATCCGGGACCCAGCTTGGTCGTTCTTCCCGGCGCAAGCTGCTCCATAGGCATGCGAATCAGCCGCTCGGGCGCGATCTTTCCGTCACTCAAGCTATAGACCGCAATGCCGCTGCCGACTGCGTCCTTGCCATACCCGCTCGGCTCGCTGAGCGAGGCCATGCTAGCGTAGAGGCGCGTGCCGTCTGCGCTGAACGAGAGGCCGGAGTAGAGCGTCTGTTTGGCGCGCACCGTCGTGCGCGCGTCAGGGAAATAGGC
>JBAUCP010000331.1:0-6689 GCA_049677625.1 Occallatibacter sp.
GTAAACAAGGGCGACCCCATCGCCGAGCTCGACCCGCGCGACTTCGAGGTGGCAGTGGAGCAGGCCCAGGCGGCGCTCGACAGCGCCAAGGCCAATGCCGCTGCGGCCAACGTCAACGTGCCGATCACCACCATCAATACGGGGAGCAATCTGACTTCCGCCGGCGCGGACTTGAGCGGCGCGCACGCTTCCGTGTCCCAGGCCGAGCAGCAGTTGAACGCCGCGCAGGCCCGCATCGCGCAGGCCCAGGCAAACTATGTGAAGTCCCAGGCCGATCTCGACCGCTACAAGCCGCTTGTCGAGAAGGACGTCATCAGCAAGCAGCAGTTTGACGCGGCCGTCGCCGCCGCTGATTCCGACAAGGCAGCAGTGGCTGACGCGGCGGCTTCCGCGCAGGCCGCGGCCGACGGCGTGCGCGTGGCCCACGACCGCGAGGCCCAGGCTGAAGCCTCCTACAAGAACGCACTCACCGGACCGCAGCAGGTGGCCGCGCAGAATGCACGCGCCAAACAGGCCCAGGCCCAGGTGGAGCAGGCCCAGGCCCAGCTCGATCAGGCCAAGCTCAACCTGAGCTATACAAAGATCGTCGCTCCGGCCGCCGGCATTATCACCCGCAAGAGCGTCGAGATCAACCAGAACATCTCCGTGGGCCAGAACATGCTCACGCTGGTTTCGCTGGAAGACCTCTGGATCACCGCTAACTTCAAGGAGACCCAGCTGCGTCACATGCACGAGAACCAGACGGTTGAAATTCACGTCGACTCGACCGGCAAAGACTACAGCGCGAAGGTTACGCAGATCGGCGGCGCCACCGGCTCCGTGCTCTCGCTGTTCCCGCCGGAGAACGCCACCGGCAACTACGTCAAAGTGGTGCAGCGCATCCCCGTCCGCATCGACTTTACCGACCTTGCCAACGAAGACCCGCACCACGAGCTGCGGCCGGGACTTTCTGTCGAGCCCAAGGTCCGGGTGAAGTAAGGGCAGCTTCTAGCTGCTAGCTTCTAGCCTCTAGCTTTCGCTTGCCAGCGTCTTCCGCTGGTCAGGGCCGAAAGCTGGAGGCTTTGCTTTTTTTGCGGGGACGCCCAGAAGCTGAAGGCTGAAAGCTGAAAGCTAGAAGCTGGAAGCTAGAAGCTAGAAGCTGCCCTTCCATTTAGACTGAGTTGCAGCCCAGCATGAAAGACTCCATCCACGTCTCGAAGGAGAACTACCTCAAGGCCATCCTCGAGGCCGAAGCGGAAGGCCGCGAAGTGATCCCCGCCGTTCTGGCGCATTGGCTTGAGGTCTCCGCGCCGGCCGTCACCATGGCGCTCAAGCGGCTCAAACGCGACGGCTACGTGGAAGTGGGCGATGACGGCATTGTGCGGCTCACCGCCACAGGCCGCGAAACCGCCTATCACACCGCGCTGCGCCACCATCTCGTCGAGCGCATGCTGAGCGAGCTCTTCGGCATGGAGTGGCACGAGATTCACGAAGAGGCTGAGCGGCTGGAGCACGCCGTCTCGCCGGCTTTTGAGGCCAAACTGAGAGAAAAGCTGGGCGAAGGCGGCGCCTGTCCGCACGGCAACGCCGTTCTGCCCGAGCGCCCCGCCGAGCGCAAGCGCCGCGGCGAAGTGCAACTCTCCCAGGCCGCCGAAGGCCGCCGCTACACCGTCACCAGCCTCCATGAGCGCGACCCCAAGCTGCTCCTGTTTCTGCACAAGGCCGGCATCGGCCCTGGCCAGAGCCTGCGCGTCCTGAGTCAGAACTACGATCAAACCGTTCAAATTGAGCTGGATACGGGGAAGTCCATTCTGGGAAGGCCGGCCGCAGAGGCGGTCTGGCTCCGCCCCGCGCCTTCACCGTAATTTAACGTAATAAAATTCATTAACTACGATTAACGAATATGTGGCATACTGAGTTCAGAGGAGCTGTTCCGGCCTCGTCTCAACTTCTATGTCCACTGAAGCTATCCCCCGCCCGGCCATCGCGCAGCCCTCCCTGGCAGAGGTCCACTCCTCCGTGGACGTCTCGCGGTCGCCTTACTCGTGGCGCCGGCTGCTGGGCTTTCTCGGTCCCGGATTCCTTATCTCGGTGGGCTACATGGACCCTGGCAACTGGGCCACGGACATCGCCGGCGGTTCGCGCTTTGGCTATACGCTGCTGTTCGTCGTCATGGCCTCCAACCTGATGGCCATTCTGCTGCAGAGCCTGTCGCTCAAGCTGGGCGTAGCCACGGAGCGCGACCTGGCGCAACTCTGCCATGAGGAGTACGGCCCCAGGGTCAGCTTTGCGCTCTGGATCTTTGCCGAGATCGGCATCGCCGCCTGCGACCTGGCCGAGGTGATCGGCTCGGCCATCGCACTGGAGCTGCTCTTCCACATCCCGCTCTTTTATGGCGTCTTGATCACCGGCCTCGACGTGCTGCTGATCCTGCTCCTGCAGCGCTGGGGATTCCGTTACATCGAAGCGCTGGTCATTGCGCTCATCGGCATCATCATCACCATGTTCGGCGTGCAGATGTTCTTCTCGCGCCCCGACTACTGGCCTGCCCTGCGCGCGCTCTTTGTGCCCTCGGCCGCCATCGTCACCAATCCCGATATGCTCTACATCGCCATTGGAATCCTCGGCGCTACGGTGATGCCGCACAATCTTTATCTGCACTCGTCCATCGTGCAGAGCCGCCGCTACCAGCGCACGCCGGAGGGCAAGCGCGAAGCGATTCACATGGCTAATATCGACTCGGCCTTCGCGCTGACCATTGCACTGTTTGTGAATGCAGCCATCCTCATCGTCGCTTCCGCGGTCTTCCATCGCAGCGGACACTTTGACGTGGCCGCCATCCAGGATGCCTACAAGCTGCTCAGCCCGCTGGTGGGCGCGGCCGGCGCAAGCACGCTCTTCGCAATAGCGCTGCTCGCCTCCGGCCAGAACTCCTCCATCACCGGCACGCTCGCCGGCCAGGTGGTCATGGAGGGTTTCGTCAACATCAAGCTGCCGCCCTGGCTGCGCCGGCTCATCACCCGGTCGCTGGCCATCATTCCCACTATCGTCGTGGTCGCCATCACCGGCGAGCAGGGAACCGAGAAGCTGCTCATCCTGAGCCAGGTGATTCTCTCCTTGCAGTTGAGCTTTGCCGTGGTTCCGCTGGTGCTGTTCACCGGCAGCCGCGCCAAGATGGGCGAATTTGCCAATGGCCGCTCGTTGCAAGCGCTGGCCTGGTTTACGGCTGTTCTCATTGCGGCATTCAACGCCTGGCTGCTGATCCAGATAGCACAAGGCCGCTAGTCTCTCACTCTTTCATCTCCGCGGAGGCCGCTTATGAAACACGCAGTCATTTCGAAGCCGGTCCTTCTCTTTTTTCTATTGTTAATCACGGTTAATCTTAGAAATTTATCGGCGCAAAGCGGCACCAGCAGCGCGCTCACTGGAACTGTGACGGACCAGAGCGGCGCACCGGTTGCCGGCGCGCGCGTGACTGCCACTGAAGTCGACACCAGGGCCGCGCGTACCGGAGCGACCGACAGCAGCGGCCACTATCTCTTCTCGCAGATCGATCCGGGCACGTATCGCGTCACAGTCCAGTCCCGCGGTTTCGCCGATGCCAGCTCGCAGCCAGCCGCGGTAAACGTGGGCCGCACGGTCGCGCTCAACTTCGTCCTGCACGTCAGCTCCGCCAGCCAGACCGTCGAAGTCACCGCGCGCGAGGGGCTGCTCAGCCTCGACAATCCCAACGTAACCACCACACTCGAGGCAAAGACCATCGCCAGCCTGCCCAATCCCGGACAGGACCTCACGTACATCGCGCAGTTTGCGCAGGGCGCCTTGATGAACACCGCCGGCTCCTCGAACGACGCGAAAGCCGCCGGCGGCTACGGCAACGTCGAGTTCAACGGCCTGCCCGCAACCTCCAACGGCTACATCCTCGATGGCTACGACACCAACGATCCATGGCTCGGCCTCAACATCGGCCTGTCCACCAACCTCGTCATCGGCCTCGATGCCGTGCAGGAGGCGACCGTCAACACCAACTCCTTCGCCGTCGACCAGGGCCGCTACGCCGTTGCGCAGGTGAACTACTTCACAAAATCTGGAACGAATGCCTTTCACGGCGATTTTTACGAGTTATGGAACGGCTCGCTGCTCAACGCGCAAAACTATTTTCTGCACGCCAATGACACGCCTGGCAACGTGGCCAAAAAACCGCGCTCCACGGTGAATGAGTTTGGCGTGAGCGTCGGCGGACCCATCCGCAAAAACAAGCTCTTCTTCTTCGGCCACTACGAGGGAATCCGCATCGCACTGCCGCTGGTTTCGCAGCTCACACTGCCATCACCCGCCTATCAACAATATGTCCTGGCCCAGCTTGCCACGGGAGGAACCGATCCGGTCACCGGCACGGCTCTGCCCGCGCAGCCCGCGGAGATCCCGTTCTACACCGGCATGTTTTCTCTGCTGCCGGCCGCAAGCGGAACCCCGGTTGAGATCATCGGCTGCCCGCTCGGCACGAACGGCGACGGCTGCGCCAACCAGCATCAGGCCTCGCTCAACAACACTGACAGCGAAAATCTGATCGTGGCCAAGATTGACCACACCATCGGTCCTTCAGACAGCGTCTGGTACCGCTTTCAGCAGGACACCGGCCTGCAGGCCGCCTATACCGATCCGGTGAATGCGATCTTCAACTCCTTCTCGCCGCAGCCGCAGCGCACGCTGGTGGCCGGCTACACGCACATCTTCAACTCGCGGCTCGTGAATCAGTTCAATCCCGGCGCAAGCTGGTACTCGAGCATCTTCGAGCCGGACAACTACGCGCAGGTACTCGAAAAATTCCCCATCGTGCTGATGGCAGGAAGTTCCAGCGTGCCGTTCACCACCATCGGCGGTAACGATCAGACCTACCCGCAGGGCCGCAAGGTGACGCAGTGGCAGATCAACGACAACCTCACCTGGACAGCCGGCAAGCATACGCTCAAATTCGGCATCAACACTCGCCGGCTGGACGTAAGCAACTACGATCTCGGCGAGGGTTCAGTGCCCGCTGTTGTCTACAACGACCTGGCGCAGTTTACCTATGGCGCAGCTTATACCGCCACGCAATCATTTCCCGTAACGCTTCGCGAGCGCGTCGCTGTCGGCAATCTCGAATACTACGCCATGGACAGCTTCAAGCCCTCACCGAAGGCCACCTTTACTTACGGCATGCGCGTCGCGTGGGATACCAACGAGATCAGCCCGCAAGGCCTGTTCGCGCGCCCTGCCGGCTCATTCCTCGACATGCAGCACGAGTCCAGCCAGCCACTCAACCAGGCGATTCTCACCCGCGTGCACAATCTCTTTCCGGCCACGCCGCTCTTCATCTGGCAGCCGCGCGTCTCTGTCGCGTATCAGCTTCCGTTCCATTTTGCTATTCACTCGGGCTTCGGCGCCTTCAATGACATCATCCCGGCACAGATCGCGGATCTCGCCGCCGGCAACCCGCCTTACGCGCCCGTCTTTGTGGGCGGGCTCGGCGGACAGGTGGGCGGAGTCGGCATCGCTCCCGGCGTGCCGGGCAGCGCCGTGGATGCAACCGCGCACGCCAATGCAGCGTTTCAGTCGGCGTTCCAGTCCGGCGCCGCTACTCCTTATGCGGTCAGCCTGAACACTTTTCCGAGCGGCACGCTCAAAGCGCCGTACTACTACCAGTACAATCTCGGCCTGGAAAAACAGATTGGCGCGCGCGGAGACCTGCGCATTGATTACGTGGGAACCCGCGGCCTGCACGAGCCCTATCAGGTGGAGCTCAACGGCTACCAGACGGTGTGCAACGGCTGCTTCGCACCCTATCCATTTGCAGCGCCGCTCGATTCACGCTTCGGCAGCGTGAACGAGTTCCGCACCGATGCCAACAGCAGCTACAACGGCCTGCAGACCTCTTACACGCAACAGATCGCCGGCCTCACCCTGCGCGCCAACTACACGCTCAGCCACTGCCTTGACGAAGTATCGAACGGAGGCCTGCTGTCGTTTTCGACACAGGGTATTCTCTCGCCGCTGCCCGGCGAGCTGAGCCGCAGCTACTCGAACTGCGACTACGATGTGCGCCACAACATCTCGGCCTTCGGCGTTTATCAGATTCCCTTTTCTTCCTCGCATGAGCTGGCGCGGATGCTCTTTGCAGGCTGGTCCTTTTCCGAGACCGCTTTCTTTCACAGCGGGCTTCCATTCTCGGTTCTCAGCCAGCCTTACACCGCCGGCGGCAATGGGGTCTTTCAGAGCAGCGGGCCGCAGTTTGCGGGCAGGGTTACCGGCGTGCCGGTCTATCGTAAAACCGCATATCCTGGCGTGACCGTCGCGGGAACAAGACAGTGGTTGAACCCCGATGCCTTCGTCTCCGTCGTCGACCCGGCCACTGGGGACTGCACCGGCGGCGACTCGGTCCCGAATTGTCAGTTTGGCGATGCGGGCCGCAACACGGTGCGCGGACCACACTTCACCGACTCCGATATCTATCTGACCAAAACTTTCCGCATCCGCGAGGGCGCGTCGCTGCGCTTTGACACGCAGTGGTTCAACGCCTTCAATCATCCTAACTTCGCGCTGCCCGCCAACGTGGAGGCCGGCGTGCCGGGCCAGTCCGGCCTCGACATTTCCGCACGCTTCGGCACGCTTGAAAGCACCATCTCGCCGCCGACCGGCCTGCTCGGCGTGGGCCTGGGTGGAGACAGCTC
>JBAUCP010000332.1:0-4862 GCA_049677625.1 Occallatibacter sp.
TTTCCGAAGGCCGACGGCAGATAGTTGTCGATGCCGGCGACAAACGGCAGCCGCGACGAGGACGAGAGAAATGCCGCCGCTCCGCCCACGCCGTTCAGCCCCACCAGCAGCGCCATCGGCGCCAGCAGCCATCCCACGCCCATTCGCGCACTCAGCACGCGAACGCCGTTGACGAATCCATCCGGCCCGCTCACCGCCTCGCCCGGCAGCGCCATCAGCAGCGATGCGGTTCCAGCAATGTAGCCAATGACCAGCACAATTCCGCCCGCCAGAATGGCCAGCGGAATCACACGCCGCGGATTGCGAATCTCATCGCCCATCGCCGAGCCCGATTCGAGCCCCGCGAAGGCGAAGAACACCGTGGACAAGAAGATCGCGTTCTTCAGCGAGAACTGCGGGGCCAGGCTGGCCGCGGTAATGTGCGCAGCCGGCCCGAATCGCCAGTAAGAGAGCGCGCCCAGCACAATCACAACCGATAAGGGCAGCAGTCCGCCCAGCGAGCACAGATTGTTCAGCCATTTGCCGGCGTTCACGCCCACAATGTTGAGCAGCGTAATCGCCGCCAGCCACGCGACGGAGAAGCCGATGTAGTAGAGCGGGCTCGCGGTGAGCGCCCGCCCGCGCGCGCCGAAGGCAAACAGCACCGACGCGGCGCCAAAATAAAGCACGCTTGGAAAGTAGGAGAGATTGCTCATCCAGTACATCCACGCGGTAATGAACCCGGAGAAGTCTCCGAAGGCCTCGCGCGACCACACATACAGGCCGCCCTCCTGCGGGTAGCGCGAAGCGAGCTCCATCACGCATCCGGCGAGCGGGATGAAAAAGCAGATCAGCGCCACGGCCCAGATGACAAGGATGCTCGGTCCCGCACCCGCCGCGGTAGCTGTCCAGCGGATGCTCATCACGCAAACCACGTAGTACAACGCGAGATCGCGCAACCCGATGGTCCGCTTCAGCTCCGATGTTGAAGGCATGCAGGGCGGAGGATAGCAGAACCCGGCTTTGAGAGGAAAATGAATTCGAAATCAGGAGATTAGTGATCGCGCAGGGGCGCCGAACGCCGTAAGCGCCGTGCCGCGCCTCCATCGCTTGCATTCTTCGGCTGCACGGCCTGGCCCTCCGCCCCAGAGATCAATTGGAGCTCTTCCAGCCCCAGGATCTCCTGCAGGTATTCGCGCATCGCCATCAGGACGAAGGCGGATTCTGCAAAGACGAACATTCCCAGGTAAAGCGCAACCAGGGTCTCGGCGAGCGGTATCTCACGATAGTCGACGTTAGCGAGCAACACCTGGGTTGGCTGCAGCACGCCGTGCGCAGCGATAGTCGCCAGCGATGCATCCAGTTCGATGTGATAGAAGATCACGCAAAGGATGGAGCAACAGATGCAGAAGAGAGGTAGCAGCTTGATCCATGCGCGCGCGGTCACATGCTGCTCAGTGCGGTGAAACATGGCCCCAGCAAGCGAGTGCCGGCTATAGAAGATGTAGGCAAACACCAGGAAACACATGAGCGAGGCATAGGTGTTGAGAAACTTCGACTGCGATTCGTAGGCAGGTATCAGGTGCAGCTTTGCCACCGGGATGGGAAGGGCGGCGGTGACGAGGGATGCCGTTCCCATATATCCGGTAAAGAACTTGCCGAATTTTCGGATGCGCTGTGCGGAACTCCGCGTGCGCATCAGCCGGCTTACGGCACCTGGACTTCGCATTCCTGGTGGGCCTCATCCACTTGGCACATCTTTGTCTCCGAGCTTGCTACAGTCGCGGATTGGGGGTCCCTTTTTTCTGCGCGGAATCTGTACAGGCCGGGGGGCAGATCGTTGAATGCCGGAGTGCTCATCTTCGGAAACGGCATTTCATCCGTCACAAGGTTACTCACCGTGAGCCACTTGTAGTAGACCGTCCAGCCGCGATCGGGAGTCTGGCCCCTCAGGGTCTTTATCTTGAAAGTGATCGTGCGGCCCATGCCATGCGAGAGGCAGTCCCGCGCCTTGATGGTGAGGTCGCCAATGACGCTCGCCAGCGCTGCTTGAGCGGCCGCAGGGTCGCCTGAGCCGAGCGCGAACTTGCACACCGCGGCGTCGTTGGCGAGACTCTTGAGATAAATCTGCGGCGGATTGTCAGTCGGGGCCCACTTGTTGCCGGTCAACTGACGCTCGGCCAGGGCAAGCTGCAGCGACATGGGAACCCGCTGGTTCCGGTTCGGGTCGTCCGGGTTCCAGCCAATCAGAAGGCCCTCAATCAACAATTCCTCCGCCTGAGTCAAATAGTGCTTCGCATCACCTTCTGGAAGCGCGGCTCTGCATTTGTCGATGTTGACGAGGGCCAACCTGGTCGCAAACAGGGTGACCGGAAGATCGAGTGAAACCAGTACGCTGGTCGTGGCATCCTCCGCGCACCGCAGGGCAGGGCAAGCTACGAGCAGCACGGCTCCGAGAGCCAGACGTACCGACGATTGCAGGAGCCCACGAGCGAACATGAAGGGCCTCGATCCGGCGAGAACGTAATGACAGTATGCGCCCGCGACATAGTGAAGACAACACTTTTTCGGGTAAGCGGGCTGCTGCCAAGCGTGATCGGTTAGCCGCGTCGAGTTTCTCATGAACAGCGGTCTTTGCAGGCGCCGCCCGGCTGGGATAGCGCGTAACGGACTAGACCTCTTTCAGATCCTTCAACACCGCCATCGCCGCATTGCGCCCATTGATGCCGATCACGCTGCCTCCCGGATGCGTGCACGCGCCGCAGAGATAGACGCCCTGCATCGGCGTGCGCGCCGAGAGCCGATCGGCCCACATGTACGGCGGCAGGCACTCGCCCTGAAAGATGTGTCCGCCCGTCAGCCCAACTTTCCGCTCGATATCCGGCGGTCCCAGCACCTGCGCGTCAATCACCGCGGAATCAATGTTGGAACAGAATCGCCCCAGCGAGCGGAGCGCCAGCCTGCGCACTTCGTCGCGACGCTCATCCCAGCTTCCGCGCGCGAAGCTATAGGGCACATACTGCGCAAACACGCTCATCGTGTGTTGTCCATTAGGAACCACCGACCGGTCGTGCACGCTCTGGAAATAAATCTCGCACCAGAGATACGCGGGCAGCTCTCCGCGGCGCGCCGCGGCAAAACCGGTCTTCCATTCTTCCTTTGTCAGCGGCGTATTGATCTGTCCATAGTGATGCGGTTCGTCCGTCCCCGGCCGCGCGGTAAAGTTGGGCAGCTCACGCAGCAGCACGTTGAGCTTTACCGTGCGGCCCTCCATCGGCACGCGTTCTACTCTTTCGCGCCACTTCGCATCCGCCGCTGCTCCCAGCATTCGCAGCGTCGCCCTGGGATCGGCATTCGAGACAACAGTACGCGCCGCAATCCGCTCGCCGCCTTCGAGCACTACGCCTTCGTCGGGCACAATCTCTGCCACGGCCACGCCCGAGGCAACCAGTGCGCCGGCCTCGCGCGCCGCATCGCAAAAGTAGAACGAGACCATCCCCATGCCGCCGCGCACGTAGCCCCACATCCCCGGCATTCCGCCCAGCCGGCCTGACGCATGATGAAATCGAATGGACGCGGTGCCCGGATCGAACGGGCTCGCATTCGTGCCAATCACTCCCTGGCCCAGATACGCAATCTGCAGCCGCTCGTCGTTGAGGTAGCGCTCGACAAACTCCGCCATCGACCAGTCGAAGAGCAAATGTCGTGCTTCTTCGTCTGCTCCGATCCGCTCTTCGATCTGGGCGCGGGTGGGGGCATCGCCAATCCACACATCTTCCGCGCCGGCCGGCCGCAGCGCATCGCGCAGCCTGCGCAGCACATCGTTCATCGCGCGCCATCCGTCTACATCGCCGGGCGCGAATGCACGCACCTCCGCCTCGCAGCGCTCATCGTCATCCCACAACTGAATGCTTGAACCATCGAGGAAGGGAACGAACATCCCGTTCACTGCCGGCGTCCATTCGAATCCGCGCCGCGGCAGCTCCAGCTCTTCCACCACCAGCGGATGCAGCAGTCCGGCAAGATAGGCGCACGGCGACATGCGCACGCCCGGAAACGGCTCCTCGATGGTGCATGCGCCGCCCACGCGGTTGCGGCTCTCGAGCACCAGCACCCGCTGCCCCGCGCGCGCCAGGTAGGCCGCACACGCGAGACCATTGTGCCCCGCGCCCACAATAATCGTGTCCCAGCTTTTCGCAGCCAGCTCGCGAATTGGCGCGGGAAGGCCCACCTCGCCGAGCACAGATGCGGTGGGCGAATTCATAGGCTTACTGCACGTGTACCGTTGTGCTCAACGCAATATCTGCGGATGAATCTCCGATCATCACACGAACCGGCTCGGCCTCGACGCGAAATCCGGGCAGCTTTTCGTCCCACCACGCAAGCGTGGATGCTTTGAGCGGAATCTGCACGGTTTTGGTTTCATTGGCCTGGAGGTTGACGCGCTGAAATCCCTTGAGCGCTTCTCGCGGCTGTTCGACTTTCGTGCCCAGGTGCTTTACATACATCTGCACCACGGCATCGCCGGCGCGGCTGCCTGTGTTGGTCACGTCCACGCTGACGGTGACGGTGCCATCCTTGGCAAGTTGCGGCGAACTGGTTTTCAGGTTGGAGTACTTGAACGTCGTATAGCTTAATCCGAAACCGAAGGGATAAAGCGGCCCACCCTTGAAATACATGTAAGTGCGTCCGTCGCGTATGTTGTAATCCATCATCGGCGGCTCCTGGTCGAGAGACCTGGGCCAGGTGACGACGAGATGCCCGCCGGGGTTGTAATCGCCAAAGAGAACCGCCGCCAGCGCCGTGCCCTCGTCCTGCGAAGAGTGCGCCATGTGCAGAATGGCGGGAACATGTGCCTGCGACCAGTTGATGGCGAAGGGAAA
>JBAUCP010000333.1:0-6140 GCA_049677625.1 Occallatibacter sp.
GGGAAATATCTCCCTTTATGAAATCGTTGAAGCGTGGGGCCATTCGAATCGGGGATGGACACCTGTGATGTTTCACCTGAGGGCGCTGTTTAAAGATGAATATCCCTCGAATTTCGACCGTCAGAGCTTTACCCGGAAACTAGAGGACATCGACGATCCGATTTTTACAATGCTCTACATGAAGGGAAGTATCGTAAATGGAGAGCTCGTAGGGGGATGGACCTTCCCTGCGAGCAGTTCAACTAATTCCGTCCTCCTCTGGCCAGAAACGTTTGAATACTTCGCCGAGCATGCGCGAAGGACCATTCGTCAACTCCGCTGAACGTAATTCAAATTGGCGCGCGCAGAATAGCCAAATGGCGTATACTAGTCATGGAGGCACGCATGGCTGCTCATTCCGTTCCCGATCTGCTTGGCGGCGAGCTGGTGCTCGGCCGGACGGCGAGCCAGGGCGGCGCGCTGGCTGAGCTGGTGCGCGAGGGGCTTCCTGCGCAGTCGCTCTTTCTGCTGGCCAAGCGAATGGACCTGCGCCAGGCGGAAATCTCTGAAAAGATTGGCATTCCGCAACGCACGCTGACGCGTCGCTTGGCCCGCCACTCGCGGCTCACGGCGGCTGAGAGCGACCGTACCGTGCGGCTGGCCCAGGTGTACACGGCGGCCGTGGATACGCTGGGCAGCGAAGAAAAGGCCGCGCAGTGGCTCAAGACGCCGAATCGCGCGCTGCGCGGCGGCCGGCCGCTCGACCAGCTCGACACCGACCCTGGCGTTCGAGAAGTTGAAGACATCCTCGGCCGCATCGCTTACGGCGTTTATAGCTGATGGTTGTCTGGAGGCTCTGCCGTGCGGTGCATGCGGCCGGCGCCTTCTCAGGCGAAGGCGCGCGACGCTACGGCGGGCGGTGGAACTCGCGCGGCGTGCCGATGGTTTACTGCTCGTCGTCGCTGGCGCTGGCGGCCATTGAGCTGTTTGTTCATCTCGATCCCACGCAGGCGCCGTCGGACATGGTTGCGATTTCGGCCACGCTGCCTGAGGACGAGCCGGCCCGCGCGGGTACGCAGGAAGAGCTGCCTCAGGATTGGTGGGCCAATTCAGCCGTAACGCGCGGACTGGGCGATGCGTGGATCAGCGCTGGCTCTTCGCTGGCGCTGCGGGTTCCTTCGGTGCCGATACGCGCTGAGTGGAACGTCCTCGTCAATCCGCTCCATCCCCGGATGGGCGAACTGCACATCGATCCGCCGCAGCCCTTTGTCTTCGACGCGCGGATGTTCGAGCGGAGCGCGAGGTGAGGGATGCTGCGTGGAATGCAGTCTATGCTTCGAAGTCCAGCTCGACTGGATCGATGAGCGGCACGAGCCACGTGAGCAGGGCCTGGTGCGCGGGGTGAATCGAGTAGGCGTCACAGGCTGCCTTGTCAGTGAACTTCATCAGGCCGGCAAAAGTGAATCCCTGGTTTCGCGGTGACAGGTTGACGCCGACGTGGGCTTCAATGAGGCCCGGAATCGTGTTACGGAAGGCGAGGATATCCTTTTCGGCGCGGGTTTTGTCGGCTTCGGTAGCCTCGGGCCTCCAGCGAAATCCAAAGATGTGAATGAACATGGGCTTTGCTCTCCTCAAAATATCTTCGCCGCTTTGAGATTCAGCCGCCGAGTGCAAAGGCGCGGGCCGATTCGAGCAGCTTTACGACTGACTCCTTGGAGCACGATTCGGTGTAGATGCGCATCAGCGGCTCGGTGCCGCTGGCGCGCAGCAGCAGCCAGGTCTCCGCTGCGTTGGGCTTCGATGCGGCTTCGGGATTGTCGAGGTAGAACTTGACGCCGTCGAGCGTCTCCACGCGCAGAATCGGCATGCCTGCAAACACCGCGTTGCCGGGCTCGAGCGCGCGGGCGCGGGCGATGGCGTTGGTCTTGATGTCCTCTGCCAATGCCAAGTCGATGCGGCCGTACTGGTGCTCGCCGTACTCGGCCTGCAGGTCTGCGACGAGCTGGCCAAGGGTTTTGCCTTCCTGGGCCATGACGTTGGCCAGCAGCAGGCAGTTGAGCAGGCCGTCGCGCTCGGGCAGGTGGCGCTGGAAGCCGATGCCGCCCGACTCCTCGCCGCCCATCACGATCTCGCGCTCCAGCATGTAATCGCAGACAAACTTGAAACCGATGCCGTGCTCGATGAGCTCGCGGCCATATTTCTTCGCGATGCGGTCGAGCATCTTGGTCGTGTTGAATGCGCGCGTGACCGCGCCGGGCCAGCCTTTGCGGCGCAGCACCCAACTCAGCAGCACCGAGTAGATTTTGTGCGGATCGACGAAGTTGCCGTGCTCGTCGGTTGCGCCGATGCGGTCTGCGTCGCCGTCCGTGCACAGGCCCGCGTGGCAGCCGTTGGCCTTGGTCGCCTCGCCCAGCGCGCGGATGTGCGGCTCGATGGGCTCGGGGTTGATGCCGGGAAACAGCGGATCGGGATTGGCGCGAATCTGCACGTGATCGACGCCGATGCGCTTGAAGATGTCGGATAGAATTGTCGCTCCCGCGCCGTACATCGAGTCGATGCAGAACTTCATGCCCGACTTGGCGATCAGGTCAAGATCGGCGAAGCTCTCGATGGCTTGGAGATAAGAGGGCAGGAAATCGACGATGGTGATCTCCGCCGGCTGCGTGGACTTCGCGACCGGCTTGCCGAGATAGCCTTCGATCGCCGCGATGATGGACGGCTTGCCCGATCCGCCGTACCAGGCCTTGTACTTCACGCCGTTCCACTGTGCCGGATTGTGCGACGAAGTAATCATGATGCCGCCGGCAGCGCCGCGCTCGCGCACGCCATAGCTCAGCGCCGGTGTGGGGGTTACAGCGCCGGCCAGCATGACGGGAATGCCTGTGGATGCGGCCACCTCGGCGCAGGCGCGGGCAAAGTCCTTCGAGCCGAAGCGCGTGTCGTAGCCGATGCAGAGACCTTTGATTGCGGCTTCCTGCGCGTGAATATAGGCGGCGATGGCTTCAGCGGCGGTCCGCACGTTGGCAAAGGTAAAATCGTCCGCGATGACGCCGCGCCAGCCGTCGGTGCCGAACTTGATTTGAGGATGAGGCATGGTGGTGCTCAGGCTTCCCCCTGAAGATGAGTGTAACGAATGGAGATGCGTGGGTCAGTGCGAGAGTTGCCGCGCCGCGGTTGTGCTCTCACGGCGTCACGCGCAGGTTATCGAACTGGATGCGATCCCCGATCCCACTCCGTTCCCAGCGCAAACATGCCGTGGGCGCGAATGGAGGCGTGATCTTTCGCGGTGCGCATGGAGAGCTGGGTCATCGGGCAGTGTCGCGTCTTTCGACTGTCCAGCTTATACCAGAGCATTTTCGGAACTCATCCCAACTGGGCCGACGGCCTATTTCTGCGCGGGTTGAGCGTCCTGCTTTTTTGCTTTGTCCTGGGCGCGCATCTGGGCGTCCAGGCCGTTGGTGGGGTCCTTGTGGAAGAGCTTGCGCGAGATGTCGGGCCAGAACTCCTGCAGGACGCCGCCAAAAGTGCCTTCGGCGGTTACTGTCATGCCGTCGGTGATGGTGTGCGTGAATCCGTTGTTCTTGGGGTAGTAGAGATTGGAGATTGCGCCCGAGGCAATGTTGCCGCCGACATTGGAGTAGTTGGGCTCCCACTTGCCGGTGTGGTCGTGCTTGCAGATGAAGCTGGTGGCGACTGCATAAGAAAAGCGGTGCGCGAAGCTGCCGTAGCCACGCCGGAAGTAGCGCGGATCCTGGTGGAGCAGCGCGGGCAGAAAGCCGTTGCCGATCATGGCGCCGTCGAATGCGTCGAGATAAGCCGCGCCGGCGCGCTCGAAGTAGCCGGTCGGACCCCAGCCGAAGCCGGGATCGTCGTCTTTGGCCTCACCGATGCCGGCGACGATTGAAGCGATGCCGAAGGCATACGGGTCAATCTGGCTGCGGAAGGCGAGCCGGATCTTCTGACCGGCGGAGAGCGAGGCAGCGTTGCCAATGTAAGAGACGTTGAAGGAGGGCACGATCCCCGCCACGCGCTGCTTTTCCTGCGCCTTCATCTGCTGCTCGGCCTTGTCATGCTCGCTTTGCTGGCTGTCAGGCTGTGCCGGCGCGGCACTCGAGTCAGTCTGCGGGGTGGGAGCTTCGGGAAGCTCGGCGCCTGTGGCGGCGAACGCATCCGAAACGGGCGGGTAAGGCGTCGCGGCGCCGGCAGGCACAGCAAAGCTCAGGCCCACGGCGGCGATCAGGAAAAGAAGGCGGCGGCGCAATTGCATCTACTCACCAGAATACAGTTTCGGCGCTCGTCCGGTCATTCCGGTGGGCACTGCATTATTAGACGGCGAAGTCGATGAAGCCGCGCTGCGCGTCTGTGTTGACCAGCCGGACGGTGACTTTGTCGCCTACGTCCAGGCCCTTGGCGCCCTGGACGATCATCCCCTCCACGGCCGGATTGAAGATGCGGGCGAAGGTGCCGTGCTGGCTTGCGCCGGTGACAATGGCCGGGTAGCTCTGGCCGATGTGTGGGTGCAGCACCACGGCCGCAATGCGCTTCTGCATCTCGCGCTCGACGTGGCGCGCGGCGTCTTCCATCTCCGTGCACCGGGTCGCGATTGCGCCGAGCTGGCCCTCGGAGTAGGGCTGCGGCTGGCTGGCTAGCCAGGCCTTGAGCAGCCGCTGCGTCACCACGTCAGGAAAACGGCGGTTGGGGGCCGTGGAGTGGGTGTAGTCCTGGACGGCGAGCCCGAAGTGGCCGGGCGAGGGCTCGTTGGGCTTCACCAGCACGTATTCGCCGGGCCCCATGAGCTTGACCACGGCAAGCGAGAGATCGGGGAAGTGGTCGGGGTCTTTCTCGCGCTGCGCGAGCAGGAAGTCGTTGAGCGCCTTGGATTCAGGGTCGGCGGGCAGCGTGGCGCCAAGGCCCGCGGCCAGCTCGACCATGCGGTCCCAGCGCTTGGGCGTGCGCACGATGCGGCGGATGGAGGCGACGCCGGCGTCCTGAAAGGTGCGCGCGATGACCCCGTTGGCGGCCACCATGAACTCTTCAATGAGCGACGTAGCCCGGTTCTTTTGCAGCTGGGCGATCTCCTGCGGATTGTCGCCCTGCATCACGGGGCGGGTCTCGATGGTTTCCAGATCGAGCGCCCCGTGCTGGAAGCGGTTGCAGACCAGCCATTGCGCGGCCTTATCCTGCAGATGAAGCTGCGCGGCCAGATCGGCGTTGGCGGCTACCTTGGCCGGCGCCGCGCCTTTGCCCTCAAGCCATGCGCCCACGCCGTTGTAAGCGAGCTGCGCGCGATTGTGCACCAGCGCGCGATAGGCCTTGCCTTCGCTCGCCGCTCCGCAGGCTTCCACGGTGAACTCGATGACCATTGCGGCGCGGTCCTGGTTTTCGTTGAGCGAGGTTGCGCCCTCAGAGAGCTCGGTGGGCAGCATGGGGAAGACCCTGACGCCGGTGTAGACGGAGGTGGTCTCGCTCTGGGCGTGGGCATCGAGGAGCGAGCCCTGGTGGACGCGGAAGTCGACATCGGCTACGCCGACCAGGACGCGGATGCGGCCATCCGGCAACTGCTCAGCCCATTCGATCTGATCGAGATCCTTGGAGGTGTCGTTGTCGATGGAGGACCAGAGCAGTGCGCGCATGTCCTTGATTTCAGGGCCTGAGGGCAGATCGGTCCCAGAATCGGTCTCGGCCTGGATTGTGGCCAGCTCGGCTGCGGCTGCGGCGGGGAAATCCGGCTGGAATCCGTGCTCGATCATGGCCGCGTGCGCGGCGGCAACCAGATTGAAATGATAGGGCTGGCCGCTGTGAGCTGGCTGGTCGGAATGGTTGGCCTGGGGGTGGTTGGCGTGGTTCGACTGATTGGGGTGGTCGCTGTGGTTGGCGTTCATGCTGGCCCGGCTCCCTGAAACAACCATGCAAGGCTATCACCTGGGGGGTGGGATCGAGCGATTTCCGCTCCCTTCGGGGGGTCTGCCGAGTCAAAAGAGCTATGATTTTCCTTAGGCCCAACTTTCACGGTTGTGAGTTCAGGACGTTTATGAATCGCGTTTTTTCCTGCATCTCTGCAGTTCTTCTCACCTGCTGCGCGGCAGTAGCCCAGAGCCCGACTTCCGATCCGGCTGCAACCACCGCGCCAACGACCGCTCCGGCCGCCGTTACCTCAACCC
>JBAUCP010000334.1:0-7200 GCA_049677625.1 Occallatibacter sp.
CATTGGCCCGGTCCTGGGCGGCTGGATCACCGACAACTTCGACTGGCGCTGGATCTTTTTCATCAACATCCCCATCGGCCTCCTCTCCATGTCGCTCACCACGCGCTTCGTCCACGACCCGCCGGCATTCGCCGAGGAGCGCAAAACCGTCCGCGACGAAAAAGGCCGCCTGCGCATTGACGGCTTCGGCATCGCGCTCATCGGCCTTGGCTCCGCCGCGCTCGAAGTGCTGCTTGACCGCGGCCAGATCGACGACTGGTTTGGCTCCACGTTCATCAGCTGGATGTTCGCGATCGCCGTCACCTGCCTGGGCGCCGCTGTCTTCTGGGAGCTGCGCCACAAAGACCCCATCATCGCCCTGCGCATGTTGCGCACCCGCAACTTCGCCATTGCCAACGTCTTTTACTTCATCTTCGGCTTTGGCCTTTTTGCGTCCACGACAATGATCCCGCAGCTTCTGCAATCGCTTTACGGCTATCGCGCCATTGACGCCGGCCTGGTGCTCGGCCCCGGAGCGCTGGTCATCACATTTCTGGCTCCGGTGGGCGCGCAGCTTGTGCAGCGCGGCATCGTCCCTCCGCGAACGCTGCTAACCGGGGCTGTGCTCGTGGTGGGCCTCTCGTTTCTCCATTACAGCCACTTCAATCTCGACACCGATTACACGCACTACGCGTTGGCCCGCGCGCTGCAAGGCCTGGGCTATGCCTTCTTCTTTGTGCCGCTCTCGGTCATCACCTACTCCGAGCTCAAGCCCAACGAGAACAACCGCGCCTCGTCGCTCACCAACTTCTTCCGCAACTGGGGCGGCAGCTTCGGCATCGCCTTCGCCACCACCATGGCTGAGCGCCGCTTCAACTTCCACCAGTCGGTGGTGGGCGCCAACCTGCCTCCCTCATCGCCGGCCATGCAGCAGACGGCCAGCCGCATGGCCGGCTATCTGCAATCGCACGGCTACTCCCACGCCGACGCCATGAACGCCGCCTATGCGCAGATCTACAGTCAGCTCGGCGCGCAGTCTCACGTCCTCGCTTTCATGGACTGCTTCCACCTCATCGGCATCATCACGCTGATTGCGGCTCCGCTGGTGCTGCTCACCCGGCAATTCAAATTGGGCGGCCGCGCTCCAGCGGGCCACTAAGACAAGCACAGCGACGCGGCCTCGACACCCGCCGCCAATTGCTCTAGGCTCGAACCGTGGGCTTCCATGATTTCCTCGGCAATCCGGTCACGGTAACGCACCTGCGCGAGAGCGTGCGCGCGGGCCGCTTTCCCCATTCGCTCATCCTGGCCGGGCCGCGCGGCGCCGGCAAATACACGCTGGCGCTCATGCTCGCGCAGGCTGTCAACTGCCTGGAACGCGCTGAATCCGACGGCCTGCCGGACTTCTGCGGCCGCTGCGCAAACTGCACGCGCATTGCCGGCTCCGCCAACCTGGAAGAGCGCGTAACCGAAGCCGTCGCGGCCCGCGAAGACCTGCGCGAGACCGACAAGCGCGAGACGCGCATTCTTATCCAGACGCATCCCGACGTGCTGGTCATTCCTCCTGATCCGCCGCAACTGCTCATCAAGCTTGGCCAGGTGCGCCAGGCCATTCACGCGGCCTACTACCGTCCGCCTGTCGAAGCCCGCCGCGCCTTCACCATTTTCACTGCCTCCGCCTTCATGAAAGAGGCCGCCAACAGCCTGCTCAAGGTCCTCGAAGAGCCGCCCGATCACACCTCCATCATTCTGCTCACTGAGAATCCCCAGGAGCTTCTGCCCACCATCCGCTCGCGCGCCGTGGTGCACAGGCTGGGCGCGCTGCCGTCCGCGGAGCTGGAAGCACTTCTCGCGCAGCGCCGCCCGGAGCTCAAGCCCAAAGACCGCGCGCTGGCCGCGCGCCTCGCGGAGGGCGCCGTGGGCCGCGCACTCACGATTGACCTCGACGCATATCTCACCAGCCGCCAGGACGCACTGATCATCCTGCGCACCGCGCTGCGTGAGCCGGACTACTCGCAACTCTTCCGCGCCACGGAAACCTACCGCGCCGGAGCCGACGGCCAGCAAAAGACCATCCAGTTGCTGCGCGCGCTGGGCAGCCTTCTCGAAGATCTGCTGCTCATCGCCGCCGGCACACCCGCGCTCATTCGCAATCTCGATCTCAGCGCCGAGCTGGCCGCGCTCGCCCAGGGGCTGACGGTAGAGTGGGTCGATGGCGCGGCGCGCGCGCTCGTGCAGGTGGAGCAGGGCCTGCGCCGCAACCTGCTGCGCTCGCTCTCGCTCGACGCCATGGCCGTGAGCCTGAGCTGAGCTGCCGTGCGCGAGTGAGCGGCGGGTGAGCCTCAATCGTCTTTGAAGAGTACGAAGTTTACTCGTGCCGCACTACGCACAATGTGCGAAGGCTTCAACCCCTGAGGAAAACCCTTGTCAAACCGTCACGTTACCTGCGAGTGCGCGGCGTCTGCGCCTGGGGTATGATGAGAGCAACCATCACTGAGCGGCCAGCATCTTTTTTGTGTACAAGCTCTCCCCAGGCAGCCGCCAGGTCGGGCGACCTGCAGGACTTATCTCCAGAGTGGCTTTGTACGCCGCACGCTTTCGGCGCGTGAATAGAGAACTTTTTTCGCGCGCATCCGATTGCAAAAAGAAGAAGATGCGGGTCGAGCATCCGGACCGTGACACGCATGCATTTTTTTGTCAGGAAAGTTGGTTGCCCATGAACACCTCATCCATGTTGCCTTTCAATCACGGTGAAAGCAGCCCCGCACCCAGCGGCCCGCAACGGCGCGCCAGGAAGAGCGCGCTTGCTCCGCTCTCCTTCCGTTTTCCCGCGCACAGCATCGAGGCGGAGCCACAAAATCGCCACGCCGAGCTGTTTTATCTGCAAAAGCAGATTCAGTCGCAGACTCCCATGGTCATTATGCTCGAGGACGGCGAGCGCATTGAAGGCTGCATCGAGTGGTACGACCGCCTGACGCTCAAAGTGCGCGGCCGCACCCGGATGCTGGTCTACAAATCCGCCGTCAAGTACATGTACAAGCTGGCCGAGAGCGGCCAATAAACGCCACAGCTTGTTTTTGAGAACTCACTCCGCAGCCGGCGCGCTTTCGGGGCGGCGACACGGCTAAAAAAGAAATGTTTTGGCTGTGCGTAGCTGTCTTCACGCAGCGCTGGCCACTGCCGCGTCGCGCGTAATCGCAATGACCGTCATGTCGTCCTGCTGGCCAAACTGTTTTGCAGCCTCGAGAATTTCGGCCACGGGCTGCCGCGACAGCTCGCGCCCGCGCTCGAAGCCGAACAACTCGCCCTTGGCGCTCTGGGCCTCTACAATTCCGTCGGAGTAGAAGGTGAGGCGGCTGCCGGCGGGCAAGTGGAAGCCGGTGGTCTCGTAGCGCATATCCGCCTGAATACCCAGTGGAAGCGCTCCGGGAACCGCAACCTCGCGGCCGTCGAGATAAGGCGCAAGGTGGCCGGCATTGGCCAGGGTGACTGTCCCGTTCGAGGAGATGCGAGCTACCAGCGCGGTCGAGAATCCCCCATTCACGCGGCCGATGAGCCGCTGGTTCAGGTTGGCCAGCAGCTCGGCGGGCTCTGAGGTGTACTCGGCAACGCCGCGAATGGCGCCCACGATCACTGAGACCAGCATGGCCGCGGGCAGACCTTTGCCGGCCACGTCGCCGATCACCAGCAGCAGCCCGCCCCCACCGGCGGGAAGAATCTGGAAAAAATCTCCGCCCACCTGTTGCGCAGGCTCGTAAGCGCTTTCGATTTGGAAACCGGGAACGGTTTCCATCTGCTCAGGCAAAATCACCTGCTGCACCTCGCGCGCCGCGGCCAACTCGCTCTCCAGCTGTGCCTGCTGGTGGCTGATGCGCGTAGAGCGAAGGACCATGATGATGGCCAGCGAAAGCACGAAGAGACAACCGCCGATATCGCCGATATTCAGCACCAGCGGCCCCAGCTTCAGAGCCTCGAGCCAGAGCTCGAAGCCGACCGCTGGGGCCGTCAACGCCGGAATTCGCTGCAGGAGGTAGCTCCCGAAGAACAGGTAGACGCCGAGGCTTAAAAAAATCGAGGGAACCAGCAGGATGCCCGCTTCGCGGTTGCCGCGGCGCAGGTGGATGACGAGCAGGACCGGTATGACGCCAGCAAGAATAGCCAGCTCCGGCGCCAATTCCAGGACGGCGGAGAGCCAGGATCCGGCGCCATGTGCTGTCCCGACCATCGAAATGAGCATTCCAGCGGTCGCGGCGGCCAACAGGATTTGAATCCATCTGCCGAACCGGACGTGCAGAAACGCGAAATACATCAGGGTCAAGAAAATCAGATTCGCGATCTCCAAGGGCTGGCTAACGTACTCCCACGCCGCGGGAAGATTGTGAAACAGCCGGTAGAACGTGAAGGGCATGCCGAGCGCGCCGGTGAAACACACGAGGAATATCCATAGATATTCGCGCTGGCGCGGCTGGGCCGTGAAGAGGGCCAGCGCGACGATCCCCAAACCAACCCCGGCCAGCCGATAGAACCACCCCAGGGAGTTCTCGCCGATGACGTGCATCCAAAGGTGATCGCTGAGCGATTGCTCCTGCCCAAGGGTGAAATTCGTGTAGTAGTAACCCGGAAACGCCCCTGTCCAATCCAAAGGCGAGATGTGCACCCGCATGGCGACGATCAGCGAGCCGATGGCGATATCCGCATCGGGAATACGCTTCAGCAGCCTGCCGTCAAACGTATACGGTACAAACGGCGCCACTTGCCCGTTCTGGACGATCTTTTGTCCGTTTACATAAATCTCGAAAGCGCTGGAGATGTTCCACTCCGACAGCGCCAGCCCCGTCTCATCCGGCGCAACTTTCACATGCAGCCGGTACCAGACGATTTCCGGATGGCTGCCCGGAAAGATGGTCTTCAGCGAGGTTGCCGGGTCGAAGCGCGTCCATTGGGAGTCATCGAAATCCGGACGGGCGTAATTGGGATCGTCGCCGGCGTGGAGCAGCCAGGGAACTTGCGGATCGATGGGCGAGCGCAGGTTGGTAGCGTCGAATGTCTGCGCGCGAACGCATTGCGTAGACAGAGCCTGGGCCAGGAGGACAACTGCGGCAGCGGCGAAACGCCAGGGCAAACTCCGGAACATGTGGCGGGCCATAGGGCGGACAAAAACCTCCTGCCGGTTTCAGTCCACCCTATCACCGCGTCTGCTGCCAGTCCTAGGGGAAAATCACTGCTGCGGAGCCGCAGGCGGCGCAGCAGCCGCATCTCCACGCTTGGCTACGAAGTCCGTTGCCGGCCGGTCGCCGGCCTGGCGCGTGAACTTGATCGAATCCGGGCCGTCGGCCTTGCCCGTGTAATTGATCGTGAAGTCGTTGCCGTTGAAGCTCAGCTTCTGGGTAAACGAGATGTTGTCCCCGTCCACCTTGCCGTCGGTAATGTCGGTGTCGCCCCGCGGCGTGGTGATCTTGCCGGTGAGGGTTGTTCCATCGACATGAAAGTCGAAGGTGAGGGTTTGCGGGCCATTACGCCCCTGGACCTCGGCGGTCCACTTGCCGTTGAAGTCGGCGGCCAGCGCGGCTACGGAGCCGAGCGCGAGAAACATTACTGCGAGCCCGATTTTGCGCAACATGTGACGATCCTCTCCACAAACGAAGCAGTCCCGGCGCATTATGCAACCAACACCCGGACCTGTGAAGAAGGACGCGACGGATTGTATTTAAGTCTCACCAAACAACCGGAAACCACAATGAATCATCAAGCCGCCCGGGCGAGAACGTTTTATCTGTTCACTGTTCACTGCTTCTTCACTTCACCAGTCCGGCGCGATGCACGGGCTCCACATCTTTGCCGTAGCGGCCCAGCAGCGCGTTCCAGCGCACGATGGCGATGTCCTCAAGCATGCGCATGCCGTCTTTCAGGTAGCTCATCCGGCTGCGCTCGTCGTGGGCCCAGCTTACCGGCACCTCGTCGACGCGGTAGCCGCGCTTGAGCGCAATGAACAGAATCTCCGGATCGAAGCCCCAGCGATCGATGGTCTGGAGCTGGAACACGGTCTGCGCGGCGGCGCGCGTAAATGCCTTGAAGCCGCACTGCGTGTCGGCAAAGGGCAATCCCATCACCGCACGTGTAACGCCGTTGAAGCAGCGGCCGAAGAATTGCCGGTAAAGCGGCTGGCGAATGGTCTGACGGGTGCGCTCCAGCCACCGCGAGCCGATGGCAATGTCGGCGCCATCGGCGATGGCGGCAAACAGCCGCTCGGCCTCTTCGATGGGCGCCGAGAGATCGGCGTCAGTGAACATCACGGTCTCGCCCAAAGCCTGCAGCAGCCCATTGCGCACGCTAAAGCCTTTGCCGCGATTGCCCGGATTCCGGATCAGCCGCACCTCGGGCGCGTCCGCGGCAAAGGCGCGCACCACCTCGGCCGTCGCATCCCGCGATCCATCGTCCACAACCAGGATCTCCGCCGGCCATCCGTTACTGCGAACGCACTCCACCACCGACCGGAGCGTGGCCGGAATGCGCGCACTCTCGTTGTAGGCGGGAATCACGATGCTGTACTTCGGATAGGGCATCAAGGTAGCCATTGCAGGCTGCCCCGTTTCCTGGCCTTGACAATCGAGCCCAAAGCCGCATCGCGGACAGTCTCAGGACATGATATCGCACCGAAGCGCAGCGCGCCGTCTTGCCAAATCGCTGATCCCTAAAGGCTAATTTGCACAGGGACTTGCTTTTTCTCCCTCATCGCAGGCAGAATCCCTTTATGCTGAGAGCGGAGGTCTTTCGAAAATGACAAAGGCAGACCTGGTGGAGAAGGTAACCGGACTGGGCGACCTGACCCGCCGCGACGGCGAAGTGATCGTTGAAACCATCTTCGGCTCCGTCATCGGCGCGCTGCAGAGCGGAGACAAGATCGAGATTCGCGGATTCGGCTCGTTCCGCATTCGCCAGCGTAATCCACGCATCGGGCGCAACCCCAAGACCGGCGAGCGCGTGGAGGTCCCTGCCAAGAAGGTTCCCTATTTCAAGCCGTCGAAGGAACTGCGCGACCTGGTCAATCCGGGCGAGGCTTCCAGCGCATCCTGAAACGCACCCAGCCCTGGCGAGCAACCCCGACCCCTGCCTCAACTCCCTGAGGCGGGGCGGTTTTTTTGCGCATCGTGCACGCCAATCACCGCCATCATTCTGCCCGCGTGGCCGCGTGAGCCGCGATGCGAGAAGAACAGATCCGGC
>JBAUCP010000335.1:0-1880 GCA_049677625.1 Occallatibacter sp.
AATCGGACACCTCGCAGCCCGGTCCCTCGCCGCGCTCAACAAATATTTCGTACGCGCGGAGCGCAATTTCCTCGCGCGTAGGCGGTGCGGCCTGCCGACTGGGCGAAGATGGTTCGGGCGGGTGAGCCTTTTCATCCGGTATCGATTGTTGGGTCGAAGACATAGCTTCGTTTACCTCCCTTGAAATTGCAAGCGAGCAACTGTCGCTTTAGTGGAAACGAGTAGTTTCGAAGAGGAACCACGCACGCCGCTGCGTCTCGTCGATCCAGTTCTCGAGCAAGCTGGTGGTGGCAACATCTTCTTCTGCGTCGCACAGGTCATGAACCGACCTCATGCTAAGCACGAGCGCCTTGTTGTCTTCGCATAACTCGCTCAGCATATCTTCTGCGGTGACATATTCCGCGTCGTTATCGGCGATGCGCTGCAGGCGCGAAATCTCGCCAATGGATCGAATGGTGAGCCCGCCGATCTTGCGGGCGCGTTCAGCAATGTCGTCTGTCATCGCGAAGATCTGGTCGCCCTGGTCATCGAGAAGCAAATGGTAATCGCGAAAGTGGGGGCCACTCATGTGCCAATGAAAATTCTTGGTCTTCAGATAAAGAGCGAATACATCCGCCAGAAGTTTGTTCAAGGCTCCCGCAATCTCCTTGACCGATTGGGGCAAAATGTCCGATGGAGTCCTCAGTGGGGCACTGCGGCGGGCTTGCAAATCATTTTTGGAAGTCATCTTCTACTCCTCGCTCCTCGTTGGAGGCCGTTCTTCAATGAAGCCTGGGAGTCATGCCGGCGAGGCAGTCAATTCGCGCTTGGTCGCCACCGTCGCCGAGTGCAGCATCACTCTTGCGTTTTTCGTATGATTACTTTCTGCCGTGAACGAACCCGAATTGAAGTCTGTGTGGGAATCACGCCACAGCAGCTTTGGGCGTCGGAACGCTCCAGGTGTCCACACGAAGTCGAAAGCTGTTGACGAGCTCTATATAAGCGGGACTTGACGGCTGCGACAGAGACATTCAGTTCTCGGCTAATTTCGCTAATCGACCATCCGTGCATTATTTGCATCCTAATTGGCTCACGCAGAAACGGACGAAGCCGATGCAGCGCGCGCAAAGTCTTGAGTTGACGTTGATGCAGGACACACAACTCTTCGGGGTTCAGCGCAGAGTCCTTAACCTCGAAAGTGAACGATTCACATCGATCATCTGGCTGAGGGTCAAACAACACCTCGGGACGAATACGTTGTTTGCGAAGGACCATAAGGGTAGTATTGACGGCGATCCGAGTTAGCCAGGTGTATATTTGCGATTTACCTTCAAATCTCTTAATCGCCAAGTAGGCTCGGAGAAGCGTCTCCTGAAGGGCTTCCTCTGCATCTTGTGGATTTTTGGCAATCGAAAGGATGGTCCGATAAAGGCGCCCGGAATAGATCGAATGAATCTCTGCAAAAGCTGCAGCCGAGCCTGCCTGAGCTGCCAATACGATATCGTCAACTGGCGCAATTACTCGGTCTATCGTGTGATTGAGCGGAGCGGGGTAATCCATGTGTTGCCTCCTTGGACTTATCACGCTTAAGAAATGCGGGAGCAATTTCCATGTGGCATGCTGTGCGCTTTCACAACTGAGAAGTGTTCAGATGCTTTTTTCACCAACCTTCATGGCTACTCAACAGCCAATCCCGACAACCACCTCAAGGGCCCTTACGGCAGGTTCTCTTGCCACCGACAAAAGAGGACGCTACGGTCGGCCCTCGTGACTGCCTCCGGAGCGTCCGGCAATCATCGCAATTCGTGCTTCAGGAATTCGCTCGTCCGACCGTTGGCAAGGTGAGCCGCGGCGGCGTTGTAGTGTTTTCCGTTATGGCGGGAGAATGCGTGACTCTGCCC
>JBAUCP010000336.1:0-4550 GCA_049677625.1 Occallatibacter sp.
GTCGCAGGAGTGGCCACGAAGCCGGTGATCGAGGCCGCAGGAGGAGGCGTTGCAATGGTCGTGTGTACGCAGCCCGCAAGGCTTCCCAGACCAATGCTGAGAGCCGCGGCCCACGCTGCGTGAACAAAAACCGGTTTCACTCTATTTCCTGCGAGCATAATTTTCCAACGCCAGTCTGTACGCCCATCATAGGACTTCTTCAGCAGAATTTGTGGATTGATTCTGGCAGATCAGGGTACGAAAGACCCGCTTGATCGCGCTCAGTCTTCCTTGGCCGGCGCGTCGGAGTAATACCCTGTTCTGTGCCGGATATTGAACGCATCCGGCGCAGCCCGCGGAACCGTCACATTCAGCCGGTGAAACGTCGTGCCCGGAAGCTGGTTGTGCGGATAGTAGCCGATCAGGTACTGCGTGCGCAGGTCGTCGCTCACCTGCGCAAAGGCCTTGTCGAGCCCACCCTCTTCCACGTAAAAATATTTGCCGCCAGTCTGCTCGGCCAGCGTGATGAGCGCGTGCTCTCCGCCAATGTCGCGGCCCGCGCTGGCCTCGATGGGCACATCGATGATCGAGTAGATCATCACCTCGTTGCGCAGCGCCTCTTCGAGCGCCTGCGCGTAGGTGGTGCTTTTGGCCGTGTCGTCGCCGTCGGAGACCACTACCAGAACCTTGCGCCCCTGCCTTGATCCCAACCCTTCGGAGCCGAGATAGATTGCGTCGTAGAGCGCCGTGGCCCAGTCGGCGTGCAGTTCGCCCAGCGCGCGGTCGATCTGCGACTCCTTGTTGGTAAACGGCGTCAACTGATGTACCTCGGTTGCGAACTGCAGCACGCTCATCTGGTCCTGCGGGCGCAGAATGGCGTGCACAAACCGGCGCGCCGCCTGCGCCTCATCGCTCATGTCCTTGCGCACGCTGCCGCTGGTGTCAATGGCCAGCGTCAAATCGAGCGGCATATCCGCCTCCCGCTCGAAGAGCGCGATCTCCTGCGGCCGCCCATCCTCGAACACCGCAAAATCCTCGCGCTTGAGCCCGCCCACGATTGCGCCGTTGTGGTCCGTCACATTGACAAACACGTTCACCAGCTTCGCGTCCACGTGGAACGTGGCGACCTGCGCTGCCGCGGCCATGGGCACCAGCGCCAGGAGCACGCCGGGCGCAAGCCGCAGTGCCGCGCCGGTCAATGCCCGGGTTAAGGTCCGGGTCAAGGTCCGGGTCAATCGCCGCCTCACTGGCTGCCTCCGCCGTCCACGGCTATCCCTTCAGGAAACGGCTCACCCGCCGCCCACACGGCGCCGTCCGCGAATGTCTCCTTCTTCCAGATAGGCACCGTCTGCTTGAGCGTGTCGATCAGCCACCGGCAGGCCTCGAAGGCCTGCGCGCGATGCGCGGAAGCCACCACGATCAGCACGCTCGTCTCGCCCACCTCCAGCCGTCCCAGACGATGCACCATCGTCACCTGGCGCACCCTGAAGCGCTCGCGCGCCTCGGCTCCAAGCTGCTTCATCTGCTTCAGCGCCATCTCCTCATATGCTTCGTAGTCCAGGTAGAGCGTCGCGCGGCCACGGGTGTTGTTGCGCACGATGCCGTCGAAGACCACCACCGCGCCATCCGCGCCGCGTTTGGCTTCGGCCACCAGCTTTTCCGCGTCGATCGGCTCCCGCGTCAGCGCGACCACAGTTGGTTCCCCCGCGCTCTCGTCCGAAGCGTCCGCCGTCCGCGAAGGACCCGTGCGCGCAGTCCCGCCGGAGACGGGCGGAAGCAGGCCGACCTCGTCGCCATCGTGCAGCAACTGCGCCGCCGCGGCATATTCTGCATTCACGCTCACCGCAATGCCGCTCAGGTGCGGGGCCGGCACGCGCGCGCCCAGCTTCGCCAGCAACTCGGCCACTGAGGCGCCCTCGCGCAGCTCCACCGTGGCCGGGGAAGCGCCCAGCCAGTCCTTTAAAACCCCAAAAGGGATCACTCGTACCTGCATCTCTGGAGCAAGAATACTGCCTCACAGGTTAGACGCGCCGCCAGCCATCATGGAATAGACCTCCCGGCAGAACCCGCGAAACGGCAAAACGCCGATTTCGATTGCCGTGCGTCTAAAAGCTGCAGATGATTCAACTCGTGCCCTAGCCGACCCGACCCGTTCCGGCCATTTACAATGCTGAGAGCGGGTCCCGGTGGGAGCCGGTGTGCCCAAAATCGACAAGCTCGTTGCCAGCCGGACGCCAGACGGACGGATGTGCAGTGGTGAGGTTCAGGAACCGAATGAAGAAGATCGCCCTATTCGTACTTATGCTGGCCGCCTGTGTGGCCGGAGCCAGCGCTCAGGAAAGCCGCCAGGACATCAGCCTCAGTGGAACTGCGTTGATTGAACCGTTCAGGGCTTCATCCACGACCGTGCAGGTGAACTCAACCACGGCTTACGGTGCACTGGTCAGCTACCGCTTCATGTTGACGCCCACCAGCGCCCTCGAGGCCAACTACGGCATCACCTACCAGAACAGCATCGGCTATTACGTGAACCCCAATCACTACAAGGTGCTCACCCGCACCCAGGAGATGTCGGGCGCTTACGTCCGTTCCTTCGTCTTCAAGAACTGGAATCCATTCGCCGAGGCCGGCCCGGGCGCATTCATCTTCCTGCCCATCCGCAACTCAGGCACCACCAACCTCGACGTAAAACAGCAGGTCGAGGTAGGCGGCGTCTTCGGCGCCGGCTTCGCTTATGAGATCAGCCCCAGCTTCGACATCCGCGCCGAGTACCGCGGCTGGGTCACCAAAGTGCCCACCTTCGGCGACACGCAGTTCACCACCAACCGGTGGTATGTGATCTCCAACCCGACCGTCGGCGTAGCCTATCACTTTTAAGGTTCCCGCAGCGCCCAGGCCATGAAAAAGGGGTAGGCGTAAGCCTACCCCTTTTTCCATCTCATGAGAGCTGCTTCGGCGGCGGCGCGATCCTCTACGGCTTCCCCGCCTCGCGATACCGTCCCAGCTCCTTCACCATCCCGCAGTGCGCCCGCAGCGCGTCCAGCGCCCGTTCGCCTTCCTCGCGCGCGCTCATCTGGCAGTCGACATAGAACACGTACTCCCACGGCTTGCCATGCACCGGCCGCGATTCAATCTTGGTCAGGTTGGTGCCGATGGCCGAAAGCTCGCTGAGCGCCGCCACCAGCGACCCCGGCCGGTTCTCCACGGAAAACGCGATGCTGATCTTGTTGGACTCGGGATCGGTCTTGGCCTCCGCCGAACGCCGCACCAGAAAGAAGCGGGTAAAATTCTCCGGGTTATCTTCGACGTCGGCTTCCAGAATCTCCGCACCGTAATAGCGCGCCGCCGCCGCGCTGGCAATGGCCGCGGCGTGGCGGTCGCGCAGCTCCACCAGTTGCTTCACGCTGCCGGCCGTGTCGTACGCGGCAAAGGCCTCCATCCGCGGATGCGCGGCCAAAAAGCGCCTGCACTGCGCCAAAGCCACGGGATGCGAAAACACCCGGTCGATCTCCTCGGTCTTCGCTCCGGCAATCGCAATCAGGTTGTGGCGGATGCGCAGCAGCGTCTCCTGCTCCACCCGCACATCGTGCGTCAGCAGCAGGTCAAAGTGCTCTGACACCGAGCCCGCCAGGCTGTTCTCAATCGGAATCACCGCAACATCCACCGCGCCGCCGGCCAGCGCGGCAAACACCTCCGCCGAAAGCGAGCACGGAACAATCTCCGCGTCGGCCACCAGCTTCAGCGCCGCTTCGTGGCTGAATGAGCCCGGCTCTCCCTGAATCGCAATTCTCATCGTGCGGCTTTCTCTCCCACCATCCAATTCACCCTCAGCACAATGCCGGGTGCCCCAGGTCTCGAATCCGGAGTCCCCAGTGACAGGTCTTCGTCGCTGGGGTGGTTTGAGACCTGGTAAAGCACGAACCTCCGTGCCCCATCGTTTTCGCTTCTTTCTGTGGAAGGAGTTGGATACCACGAACCATCCCGCTTCCCTCTCGCACCATACCACACGCCTCCGCGCAGCCACACCTCTCCCATCGCCACGGCCGCCTCCGCGACCTCATCTACGCCATGGTCCGCGATTCCCCCTTTCCGGTGCTCAGCATCTGACGCGGAAATTCATCCGCAGGAGGAATGTCGATTGGGCTCTGCTTCATTCGTCATGAGAGTGAGGCGGTTCGACGCCTACAATCCATGACGGAGGAATACGATGCAATATCTGTTGGCACTTTACCTGGAAGAGTCCGGATGGGACAAAATGACTCCTGAACAGCAGCAGCAGGGAGTCGCAGCCTATGGAGCCTATACCGAGGCCTTGAAGTCAGCCGGCGTACTGGCTGGCTCAAACCGGCTGCGGCCCTCGTCCACGGCGACCACTGTACGCACCACCGACGGCAAGACCCAGGTGCTCGACGGCCCGTTTGCGGAATCGAAGGAACAGCTTGCGGGCTACTACCTGATTAACGTGCCGGACCTCGACGCAGCCATGCTCTGGGCCGGCCGATGCCCCACCGCGCAGCACGGAATCGTGGAAGTACGCGCCGTCTGGGCCATGTAACTGGCGCGGGGATCGG
>JBAUCP010000337.1:0-8382 GCA_049677625.1 Occallatibacter sp.
CGCAGGAGCCGCGCCCAACGCGGCGGGAGTGAACGTGACCGCGATGGTACAGGTGGCGCCGGAGGCCAGCGGGCCGGGATTCGCGCAGGTAGTAGAAGGATCGATGGCATAACCGCCTGCCGGCGGGGTGATCGAGCTGATGTTGAGATTAACCAACTGGTTATTCTTAAGGGTGAAGGTCTTGATTGGGCTGGTAGCGCCAAGCACCTGATTCCCGAAGGCGAGGGAAGTAGCAGACAGCGTGGTGGGCGTAGCGCCCGTGCCGGAAACGGTGATGCTCATCGGGCTGTTGCTGGCGTCGGTGGTGACAATCACGGCGCCTGCAGGAGCCGCGCCCAGCGCGCCGGGAGTGAACGTAACGGCGACGATGCAACTGGCTCCGGCGGCCAGCGGGCCGGGATTGGCGCAGGTTGACGAGGGATCGATAGCGTAGCCGCCGGCCGGCGCAGTGATCGAGGCGATGTTGGCCGTGATCTTCTGCTCATTCAGGATCGTGATCGTTTCGATGGCGCTGGTGACGCCGACGGGCACGTTGCCGAACGACAGGCTGCTTACGGACTCGTGAATGGGAACAATGCCCGTGCCGGTAAGAACTACGCTCAGCGGACTATTGCTGGCGTCGGTGGTGACGACCATGGAACCGGCGGGAACCGCTCCAAGCGCAGCCGGCGTGAGCACAATCGAAATGACGCAACTGGCGCCCGCGGCCAGCGGGCCGGGGTTGGCGCAGGTGGTGGCGCTGCCCAAGGCGTAGCCGCCCGCCGGAAGCGTGATCGCGGCGATGTTGAGCGGAATGAGCTGGTTGTTCTTGAGCGTCGCGCCTAACGGCGCGCTGGGCTCACCCACCACCACGCTGTTGAAGTTGAGCGAGCTGGCGGAGAGCGTAGTGGGCGCAACACCCGTTCCGGAGAGCGCTAGATTCTGCGGGCTGTTGGTGGCGTCGGTGTGGATGGTCAGCATGCCGGCGGGAGCAGCACCCAGAGCGGCTGGCGTGAGCGTGAGCCCGATGGTGCAACTGGCGCCGGAGGCCAGCGTGCCGGGATTCGCGCAGGTGGTCGAGGGGTCGAGCGCATAGGGAGGCCCTGAGACCGCGATGGAGCTGATGTTCAGGGTGACGGCCTGGGTGTTCTTGAGCGTGACCTTGACGATTGCGCTGCTCTCGCCGAACGCCACATTGCCGAAGTTCACCGAGGCGGGAGATACCGTAGTCTGCGCTGCAGCGAAGGACGGGAACGCGAAGCAGAGAATCGTGGCGAACAGGAAAGTCAGACAATGGTTAAGTGCGTTTCTAAGATTTTTCCTTTGGTCACACATGAAGCGATCCTCCGTTGCACGCATAGCGAGGCAATAATGACGGGCGCGACTGGCGAGCGCCGCGGCGGGTTGGGTTGGAATCTCTGATCGGCCTTAGTCCATTGATTTCTAAGTCACATAGTGGCGGCCAGCTCGACACAGAGGGCGAGCCGGCTTGCAGTTGCTATTGCAGCGCAATTTACATGTCGTTCAAAACAGGTAATTTGCATTTAAAAAGAACGCAATGATTTGCGTGTTAAGTGAGGTGGACTGTAGAAAAGGCCGACTCCTAAATGCAAGTGAAATTTTCTGAATTTGTGCGCGCCGGCGTGCGTTCACGGCGATTTATTTCTTGCGTAATCAATGGTTTGCTCTTTAGTAACCCGTGTGTAAGCGTCAAGCGCTCCTGTCGTCACCACCGCCCTTTTGATGTGACAGCAGCGTTTGTTGAGCTCATGACTGCGCGGGAGACGGAAAGCTCGGATGTACGGGAACTATGAGCGAGCCGATCGGGGCGGCTCGCGGGCCCATCGGCAGCCAGGCGGCGGGCTTTTTATTTAGAAGAAGGTCTCCACGAGGTCGACGACCTGATACCGCCCATCGAGCACCGGCAGAACCCGCCACTTATCGAAGGTGAGACAGGGATGGGAGATGTCGAAGCCGATCATGTCGCCGGGGCGGAGCGGGTCCCCGCTGGCGATCTCGAGGTAGGCGTGCTGGTCCATCATCTTCGAGAGCGACCAGTGCGCCGGAGCCGGGGTGGGCGCGGGCTGGCCCGGCCGGAAGTAGAGCGCAGGGGTGGGCAGGCCGGAGTCGAAGGCCGCGTCGCGCTTACCCATCCCGACGATTGCCCGGCCCGGTTCGGGGATGGAGTGGACGTAGGCCCATATATGGATAGCGGGCACCAGGCCCGACTGCATGCGCCGCGCCACCGGGTTGCGCTCCAGAATCTTCGCCTGCGCCTCGCGGTATGCGCCCACATCGTGGGTGAGATAGCAGCCGGGCCGGAGGACGATCTCGGCGCTCTGGCCAAAGCCTGCGGCGGAGAAGACCTCGGCCACCACGTCATACCAGAGGGAGCCCGCGCCGGAGAGCAGAAAGGGCTCGCGCTGGAAGTGTTTCTCCGCCGCCAGCCGGCGCGTCACGTCGACGGCCCGTTCGAGAAACGCGCGCACCGCGGGCTCGTCGCTCAAAATACCTTCGTAGACTTCGACGCCGCAGAGCGCCAGCGACCCAGGCCAGCGCGCCAGGGCCAAGAGCACAGACTCCAACTGCGCTTCGTCGCGCACGCCGGTACGCCCGCCCATCACGCCCAGTTCGAGCAGCACCTGGAGCCGCTGGCCGCGCTCATGGAAGAACTTGCCCAACTGGTCCACCTGATCGGCCGAGTCAATCAGGCAAAAATAGGAGAAGCCAGGGTCCTGGATGAGCTGCGCAATCAGGCTCATGTTCTGCCTCCCTACGAGCTGGTTGGCCATGAGCACGCGGCGCACGCCATGACGATAGGCAACATGGGTCTGGTGCGCCGTCGCCAGAGTGATGCCCCACGCGCCGCCGTCGAGCTGCATCTGAAACAGCCGCGGCGCCATGGTGGTTTTGCCGTGCGGCGCGAGCCGCACGCCGTAGGCCTCAATGAACTGCTGCATCCAGCCGAGGTTGTGCTGGAGCTTGTCCCGGTAGAGCACGGCTGTCGGCAAGCTGAGATCTTCGTTGAGCAGGTTCCATCCAAAGGAAACAATCTCGCCGGCGTCGAGAGCGCGATCGAGACAGCCCAGGCCCTTGTTGAGCGGAGAGATCGCCGGAAGATTCGTGGCTTGTGCCAAGGTGTCCTTGTTCATCGAGCAACTCTCCAGCGAAGACGAAGATGATACAACGGAAGACGCAATGGTAATAGCCTATATCGTGACGGCGCGCGGGTTCGCAAGGTGTGGGCTCATGGTGGTGTCGCCTATACTGCCGAAGGCAGCAGCGGAGCGGCTCGCCGGAAGATAGATTGAATGCGGAAAGACCAGTTGGATTCAGTCAAATCCCGCTTCCCTTCACTCACCTCTTTTCAGCCATAGGAGCCAGGCCTTTCTATGCCCGTCGTCGATCCTCACAGCATGTTTCTGCTTATTGCGGCGTTGGTCTCTGTCATCGGCCTGATTCTTCTGGTCGCCGTGGTCAAGCTCAACCCGGTGATTACCCTGTTTGTCACCGCGCTCTCGCTGGCCGTGGTTACGGGCATGCCAATGACCCAGGTGATTCGCTCCTTCGAGAGCGGCGTGGGCGGCGTGCTGGGGCACATCGCCATTATTGTGGCGCTGGGAACCATGCTGGGCAAGATGATGGCCGAATCCGGCGCGTCGGATCGCATCGCTTACACGCTGATCCGGGCCTTCGGCGAGAAGAACGTGCCGTGGGCCATGCTGGTCATCGCGCTCATCGTGGGCCTGCCTGCATTCTTTGAGGTCGGCTTTGTACTGCTGGTGCCGATCCTGTTCACGGTGGCGCGGCGCACCAACACATCGCTGGTCCTGGCCGGGCTGCCCATGGTCGCCGGACTCTCCGTGGTGCACGGACTCGTGCCCCCGCATCCGGCGGCGATGCTGGCGGTCACGGCCTACGGAGCCAACGTGGGCCGCACCATCTTTTACGCGCTCATCGTCGGAGTTCCCACGGCCATCATCGCGGGGCCGCTCTACGCAAAGCTCATTGCGCCGTACATCCAACTGCCGGAAGAAAATCCCATGGCCGACCAGCTCTCCGGCCACGACGAAAGGCGCAAGCTGCCTGGATTCTGGCTGAGCGTGCTCACCATCGTGCTGCCGGTGATTCTCATGCTGGTGGGCAGTTGGGCCGATATCTTCGCCGCGCCGGGAAGCGCGCTGAACAGCGGGCTGCGGCTGGTGGGCAATGACGATATGGCGCTGCTGATCGGCGCAATCTTCAGCTTCGTCACGCTGGGCACCATGCGCGGTTTTTCGCGCGAGACGATTTTGCGCTTCAGCACCGAGTGCCTGGCGCCGACGGCGGCGATTACCCTGCTCATCGGCGCGGGCGGAGGGTTTGGGCGCGTGCTGCAGGACTGCGGCGTTTCGAATGCGATCATGGCCGTGGCGCTGGGCGCGCACGTTCCGCTGCTGCTGCTGGCCTGGCTGCTGGCTGCGCTCATCCGGCTCGCGACCGGCTCGTCCACGGTAGCTATGACCACCGCCGCGGGAATTGTGGCGCCTATCGCGCTGCACTCGGCGGGCGTCCACCCGGAGCTGCTGGCAATCGCAACCGGCGCGGGCGCGCTGATCTTCTCGCATGTGAACGATGGCGGCTTCTGGCTGGTGAAGGAGTACTACAACATGAGCGTGGTCCAGACCATGAAGACGTGGTCCGTGAGCGAAACAATTGTTGCCGTGATGGGATTGTTCTTTACGGCGATTCTCTGGCATTTCGCGTAAAGAGTGAGAAGGAAAATGAGGCCGAGAATGTTGCAGAAATATTCGCGAAGAAATTTCTTGAAGAACGCCGGAGCAGTTGCCCTGGCGCACTCGGCTCTGAGAGGGGCTGCGCTGCACGCAGACGAAGCGGCGAGAGGCAAACTACTCGCGTACGTGGGAACTTATACGACTGCGACGGATGGCAATGGAAATGGCGAGGGCATCTACCTCTTCAACGTGGATGCGCAGACCGGAGAGTTTTCAAATCGCAGACTTGCGGCGAAGACGGCGAACCCTTCCTGGATATCGATTCATCCCTCGAAGAAATACCTGTACGCGATCAACGAAGTGACCAATTTTGCCGGTGGAAACGGATCGGTGAGCGCGTTTGCTCTTGACGCGGCGAGCGGCGAGCTGACCTTGCTGAACACGGTGAGCTCTGCGGGCGCGGGACCGGCGCACATGAGCCTCGACGCCGCGGGCAAGTTCGTCTTCGTGGCCAACTACGTGGGCGGAAGCATTGCGGTGCTGCCGATCGGCGCGGATGGCCGGCTGGGTGACGCGGTCGATGTGCATCAGGATAGCGGCTCGCTGGGAGCCGCGCATCCCACCAGCGCGCCGCCCGGCAGCTTTGCCTTCAGCGGGCATGACAAGCCGCACGCGCACATGATCGCGGCCGACCCAAACAACAAATTCGTCTTGAACACCGACCTGGGCCAGGACCGGATTTACGTCTACCGCTTCGATGCGGCAACCGGAAGGCTCACGCCGAACGGCGCGCCGGTTGCCCTGCCCTCAGGCGACGGGCCGCGGCATTTTGCCTTTCATCCCAACGGCCAGTGGCTTTATCTGGTGTGCGAAGAGTCTTCGACGATTGCGTTCTTTCACTACGATCCCGAAAGTGGAGCGCTGGCCGCGGCGCAGACCATCTCCGCGCTGCCTGCGGGCTTTGCGGGAACCAGCTTCGGGTCGGAGATTCAGGTCTCGCCGGACGGGAAGTTTCTTTATAGCGCCAACCGGCTGCGCGATACGATCTCAATCTGCGCGATCGCGAGCGACGGCCGTCTCAATCTGCTCGGCGAGTCTTCCACCATGGGCGACTACCCGCGCTACTTCGCGCTTGATCCGCGCGGGAATTTTGTCTTCGCATGCGACCAGCGCAGCGACTGCATCAATTCATTCCGCGTTGAGCGCGCGACGGGGATGCTGACGTTTACCGGAAACTATGCGGCGGTGGGCAGTCCGGCGATGATTGCGTTTCTCGGCTAGGCCATGATCGCCGGAGAAAAGTGAGTTTGGATTTGATGGTAGCGCCGGTCTCCAGACCGGCTGTCGTGTGGGCCTCCAGGCCCGCACATATCGCCTGTCGGCGTGGACGCCGACAGTACAGCCGGAGTGGAGTCCGGCGCTACTCAGCATCATCTGCTTCCGAGCGCCGACCTAGGAACGCTCGCAGAGAATCTTCGCCCAGCGGCGGATGGCTTCGGGCGTCACAGTTCCACCATTCGCTTCGCTAGCGGCCAACTGCACGGCGAGATTGCCGACGGTGGAGCTTTCTCCCTGGCCGATCTCGACGCGCAGGCCGGTGCGCTGCTCGGTGAGCCCTACCAGCAGCTTGTTGCGCGTGGCGCCGCCGATCATGTGAACGCGTTCAAGCTTGCGGTCGAGCATCTTTTCGAGATTGGCGAGCGCAGCCGCGTAGCGCACGGCCAGGCTCTCGAAGATCACGCGCGCAAAGGCCGGTTCGTTGCCGGCCACATCCAGGAGTGGATCGAAGCCCAGCCGGGTGAGCTCGGCATTGATGCGCCGCGGCATCTCGCTGTCGAGCATCAGCGTTTCGGCGTCCATATCGAGCACGCCGGTCGCGGCATTGCATGCAGCGGCCTTTTGGACCAGGTCCTCAATCGCCCAGGGGCGTCCCTGCGCAGCCCAGCCATCCATGCACTGCTTCAGCACCCACATGCTGTTGATGAGCGAGTGAAACAGCAGATTGCCGGCGGCTGCGCCAATGTTGGTGTGTCCTGCGTCGAGCGCGTTCTGCGTTGTGACCGGCACAGCGGTGACGGCGCCTACCAGCGACCAGGTGCCCGAGCTGATGTACGCGGTGGATGTCATGTCCGCCGGGATGCCGGCGATGGCCGCGGCAGTGTCATGCGTAGCCGGCGCGATGATCTGCGTTTGCTTGAACGCGTCAAGCGCCGCCAGCGGCCCTTTCAGCGGACTGAGGATGGTTCCTGTAGAAACAATGGGCGGCGCGGCTTCGATGGAAAGGCCAAGTTGGCCAAAAACATCTGCGTCCCAGTTGCCGGTCTTGAGATTCACCAGGCCGGTGTGTGTGGCGTTGGTGTACTCGGCCACGCGGCGGCCGCTCAGCCAGTAGAGAACGTACTCGGGAAACATGACCCACGGCGCGCGAAAATCAATGCCGGCGGCGGGGTCGGCGAGCAACTGGTAGATGGTGTTGATGCGGTGCGGAAGCGTGCCGGTTCGTTGAAAAAGATCGAGCGGCGCGATGATCGCGTCGGCTTTCTCTTTGCTGGCGATGGTGCGCTCGTCGCGGTAGCAGAATGGAGCGCGCAGCAGGCTGCCGTCCGGCGCCAGGCGCATGTAATCGACTGACCAACTATCGACGGCGATGGAGGCGATGCCCTCAGCAGCTACGGCAGCGGCCTTGCGCAGACCCTCTTCGAGGCCGGCAAGAATGGATTCGATGGGCCAGTGGAGCGAGTTGCCGCGATGGACGGGGCCGTTCGGGATGCGATGAATCAGCTCGATGGCCGGCCTGTCGCCGTCCCAGCGGAGGAGCGAAACGCGGCAGCTTTCAGCGCCTAAATCAATGGCAACGCGCGCGGGTTGTTGCATGGCGGAAGTTGAACTCCGTAGTGATTAGAGCATTTTCGGAATACACGTAGACTTTTTGAGAGTCGTGAAAGATGGCTTTTTCTTGATGAAAAAGCCACTTGAGTGCTTGCTTTCGGTCTACACCAATTCCGAAAATGCTATATCGTCGCCAAGGTGCCGAACGGTCCGACCTAAGTCCCAGATTCGCGCTTTCCCACCCCATTGGAGCCGCAGATTCAAACTCACCGCAAAAAGGCGTCGGTCAGGCCGCCATCGACGGGGATGATGTGGCCGGTGGTGCAGCGGGCTCGCGGGCTGGCGAGAAACAGGATCGCCTCGGCGCAGTCGGCCGGATCGATGGTCTTGAGGGTGAGCGTGCGCTCGGCATAAAACGCGGCCAGGCGGCTGCGCAGCTCCTCGTCGCTGAACGACTCCTGGAAGGGAATGTTGTACTTGGTGAGCGAGGCGCGTACGCGGTCCCGCGGGAACATGGTGGAACCCTTTACCACCGTCGCGGGGCTGATGGCGTTGACGCGCACATTCGGGGCAAGCGAGACGGCCAGCTCGCGGACCAGGTGCGAGAGCGCGGCCTTGCTCACGTCGTATGCCTCGCTGCCGCGCTTGGCCACGACTGCGTTGGCTGAGCTGGTGAGAACGATGTTGCCGTGCAGCCCCTGGTCCTCAAAGATCTTGGCGATTTCAGTGGCCAGCAGATAGTTGGCGGTCACGTTCACGTCGAGCGCGGTGGCCCACACGCTGTCACTAATCACGCCGTCTGGCGAGGAGGGAAAGAACGCCGCGGTGTTCACCAGAATGTCCACGCCGCCGAAGGCCG
>JBAUCP010000338.1:0-4589 GCA_049677625.1 Occallatibacter sp.
ATTCCGAACCGATACGATGACGCCATCGACTACTTTCCTGTGTTTACCTTCGCGACTGAAGATGGGCAAGCCTATACGGCGCGATCCGGCGTCGGTACCAACCCGCCCGCGTTTGAGACGGGGCAAAGGGTCCGCGTGCTTTACCTGAAATCGAATCCTGACTCCGTCAAGCTGGATACGTTTTGGCAACTCTGGTTTGTGACGGTGATGTGCGCGGGGCTTGGGGCTCTTTTTACGGGTACTGGCTATCTCCTCCTGCGATACGAGAGAAGGCGCAACCGGCGTGAAAGCTCCATTTCGCCAGTTTTCGTTGCTCCGCAACCCTAATAAGCTGTTTCATGGCCAGGGCTTTGGCGGCAGAGTTCGTGCCGCCCCTCCGGGGCTCGGGGAATTTCATGCAATGTAGACCCAGGGTTCCGTCCGCGCGGCGGACTTTACCCTGGGCTATTCTCGCTCGCTCCCTCCGGGAGCAACCCCGGGCTACTCTCGCTGGCTCCCTCCGGGAGCAACCCTTGAATGCCTGGGCAGAGTGCGGGCCTGGAGGCCCGCACGACAGCCGGTCAGGAGACCGGCGCTACCTCCGCTGCTACCAGTTGGTGATCGAGCCGTCGGGGCGGAAGTATGTTTGCGCGCGGGCCGTGACCGGCTCGGTGACCTCAAGAATCTGCGTGAGCTGTTTGAAATCGAGCTCGACGCCGAGGCCGGGGCGCTCGTTGGGGTAGAGCTTGCCGTTCTTGAAGTCGAGGCAGACGGGCAGGTGCGGCAGCGTGCGGCCCTGGTAGTTGTACTCCATGAGCACGGGGCCGGAGAAGGTGCCCAGGCAGTTGACCAGCGCGGCGGTAGCGATGGGACCGGTGAAGTGCGGCACGATGCCGACGAAGTGCGTCTCGCAGATGGCTGCGATCTTCAGCATCTCGGTGATGCCGCCCACGTTGGGCAGGGTCGCGCGGAGGAAGTCGATGTCGTGATGCTCGACCAGGGTGTTGAAGTCCCAGCGGTTGCCCCACTCCTCACCGGCGGCGAGCGGCACGTTCACTTTGCTGCGCAGGATGGGCAGGTCCTGCTGGAAGGCTTCCGTGCGCACCGGGTCTTCGACAAAGAACGGGGCGAGGTCTTCGATCTCGTCGCAGCCGCGGATGGCGTCAGACAATTCGAAGCGCTGGTGGAAGTCGACGATCCATTCGCCGTCTTTGCCCACGCCTTCCCGCGCGGCGGCGCACTCCTCGCGCAGGTGGGTGATGCGCTCGCGGGTGTTGAAGGTGGTGTTGGCGGGCAGGTCCATGGCGCCGAAACGATAGGCGCGATATCCGGCTTCCATGGTGGCGCGGGCTTTCTCCTGAATTGTCGAGGTGGGGCCGATGCCGGGAATGATGCCGGCCGTGTTGTAGCACTCGCAGTAGTTGCGCACCATGCCGCCGAGGACTTCGTGCACGGGCAGGTTGAGGACTTTGCCGCGGATGTCCCAGAGCGCGAGGTCGAGCGCGCCGATGGCGTCAGTCTTTTCGCGGCCTGCGGGGTAGAAGAAGGCGCGATTCATGTCCTGCCACAACTGTTCGATGTGCTGCGGATCGCGGCCGATGAGCCGGCCTGCGGACTGCGCCAGCATGTCGTGCGATCCGCCCTCGCCGATGCCGGTGATTCCGGCGTCAGTCTCGATGGTGACTACCACGTCGCTCTGGTTGAAGAGCGGGCTGGGATTGGGCGGCAGATACGCGCGCACCCGGGTGATCTTCATTTTGGGCAGAGCGGCGAAGGCCGGGAGTTTGCCGGCGGCGAGTGTGACTGCGGCTGCGGATAAGGAGCGGAGAAAGGTTCGGCGATGCATGGAGCCTCTTTGGTTTCCGGCGCGTGGAGATGGGTCGCGGGAAGGATGGAGGCATTGTAAGGCGTTGGGGTGGCGAATTGGTTTCGAGCCGCCCCTCCGGGGCTCGGCGCATTATAGGGGCGATCCCAGGGTTCCGTCCGCTTCGCGGACTCCACCCTGGGCTATTTTCGCCGGCTCCCTCCGGGAGCAATGCGTGTGTTCGTGCATCGACGGTCGCGATTTACGCACAGGATTTTCGGTAGGAATGATCAATGCGGGCGGCCGGGGAGGACGAAGTGCTCGGCGCAGCGGGGCTCGTAGGCGTCGCCCGGAACTTTGATGGGGCTGTCGTAGGGCGCGGGCTTGCCTTCGATGAGCCGCTGCGAGTAGAGAGCGCGCGCGCCGCACGTGCAGTAGGCCATGCACTCGGTGATGCTGCCGCCGTAGGCGTTCACGAGCCAGGTCAGGTTGAGCATTTCGCCAAAGGGCATGGCGCGGAAGTCGAGGTCGAGGCCGGCGACGAGCACATCGTGGTCGGCATCGAGCAGGTGCCTGGCGAAGAGAAACAGCTCGCTGACGAACTGGCCCTCATCGATGGCGATGCACTCCACGCGCTTGCCGATCTGCTGCTCTTTGTCGGCGATGGCGTCGAGGACCTCCCACGGGTTGGCGGAGTTGAACTCGTGGGCGTGCATCTTGGCGTGGCCGTTGGGATTGCGGCTTTCCACTACGCCCGGGCCGCCCTTGGTGTCGTCACTGGGCTTGAGCACCAGCACGTACTGCTTGGCGTACTGGCGGCGCATCTCGGCGCGGCGCAGCAGCTCCGCGGTCTTGTTGCTGCGCATGGGGCCTAACATCAATTCGATCTTTCCCAGCAAACCGCTCCTCCGGATTTTCATCATAACGCGGCGGGGGAGGGTGGGGGCTGCCGGAGCTGGCTTAGCGGCTGCTTAGATTTGTGCTTTCCCAGGTCTCAAAATCGAGACCTGGGGCACCCAGATTCATGCGTACGATTACAAAATCACCAGGGCACGGTATTAGTGCGCGGAAGCGGCGCTGGTGCCGGCGTGCATGGCTGCGTCTACGGCGGCTTTCATCACGCCGCAGTTTTCAAAGAAATGAACCAGGTCGGCGGAGAGCGGCTGCCAGTTGCGTGAATCCCCATCTGGCGTGACGGGCAGGCTGGTTTCGTGCTCTCCCACCCTTGCGCCAGAAATCCGCTGCGGCGGACGCAGGGATGAGGCGCGGTCAAAAGAGACGAGATGCAGGTCCTTCGACTCCGCTGCGCTCCGCTCAGGATGACCAGAAAATGGATAGGGCGCTTTGGCCATGCGCAGCTCGCCGGTGCCCTGCGCGTCGAGAATCAGCGAGGTGAGCTTGCGCGCCACGGGCAGCGGGAAGCTCTCGGCGACGAAGACCAGCTTGCCGCGAGTGGTGATCACGACCGGTCCCTCGTTGGTGGAGTAGACGGTCTCGGTTTCTCCATCGTCAACGGGAGCGGAGGATGCGGCGTCGTCATCCCGGTGAACGCCGGAATACTTTCTGGCCAGATTACCGGCATAGAGCTTGGTGAAGGCCTGCGCGGAGGCCTCGTTCTTCCACACCGAGAGGTAAAACAGGGCCAGCGAGGCGGTGCTGTCCTGCGCGGCCGGGGTGGTGGCGCTGCGCAACTGGCCAGCCCAGTAAACGCCGCCGTTCCAAGCCGGGGTAAGATCGCTGGCGGCGCCGTCGCCGCCAAAGAGTTCGGCCAGGATGTGCAGGTCGAGCTGGCCCACCTGGCCGATGTCGTAAGGCTGGTAGAGTTTGTCCACCAGCGGATGGATATCCGGCAGCAGGGGCACGGCGGGGATGGCCCGCTTCTCGTACTCGCGCGGATTGATGATCTCCCAGCTCGAAGTGGGCGGATGGTCGAGCGCACCGGCAAAGGCCGCGGACTGGCCCTGGTCCATCCAGATGTCCTGCTCGAAGCTGAGGCCCTCGCGGTAGGGAAAGAGCATGGACTCGGAGAGCAGCAGCGGCGCGCGGGCCATGACGGGCGAGTCTTCCGAGCCGGCCATCTGGTTTTTCACAAAGTCCATCACCTCGGGGTCCTTGATCAGGCTCTTGCCCAGCGGCTTGAGGATGTAGTCCATCATGACGGCGGTGGCCTGGCCCTCGACTACGGCGTCGCGCGCGGTGTCCATCTCGTCTTTGGCCAGGTGGTCCTGGTCGCCGGCCGCGTCGGTGGAGACGTCGTCGGGGGTCTGGTCGTCCCACTTGTCCAGGTCGCTGTGCTGGTCCTGCAGGGCGTGGGTCAGCTCATGGGCCAGCACCGGCTTCTGCTCGTCGGCGTCCACCCAGTCCAGCAGGTTCACGGTCTTGGTCTTGGAGTCGTAGTAGGCCTCGATCTGCTCTTTCAACAGGATCAGCAGAAACGGCTTGAGCTCGAAGTCGTGGTCCAGCAGGCCGAACTTCTTGAGCACGATCTCGTCGCGCTGCAGGCGCTTGGCGCCCGCGTCTTCATTGAACTTTTCATCGAGATAGCTCTCCACGGCGGCGCGGGTGGTGAGCTGGCGCTTGACCGCGCTCTTGATGGGCAGGCCGCTCTCGTCGGAGGAGAACTTGATGAGCACGTCAACCAGCGCAAACAACTGCTTGGCCTGTTCGGGCGTGATGTGCGAGGCGCCGGAGCTGTCCGGCGCCGGCGGACTGGATTGATTTGGACTGGATTTCTGCGGGCTTGATTGCCGGGGGCCGGCCGGCGGAGCTTGCGTGGCCGGGGCGGCGGCCTGCCGCGGCATGGCGG
>JBAUCP010000339.1:0-2997 GCA_049677625.1 Occallatibacter sp.
ACTACCATGTCTTTGAGATCCATACGGATGCGTTGACTCTTTCGTACGACATTGCGGGAACGCCAGATGCGGATGCAGAGTTCAATGCAAGAAATCTTCGAGTTTCGTTGAAGGTTGATGGCAAAGATGTAATGTGGCATCCAGGCGATACCGACGCTAAAAATCTGATGGGAACCACGCGTACGCTCGACGGCGCGCTCGGCTCGAAGACCAAGGAGCCTATCGAGCCGGGGCTGATCTCGCGTTCGGGATGGGCGCTGGTGGACGACTCAACGCGACCGCTCTTTGACTCGTCCGACTTCCGCTTCCTTGAAGGCGAGAAAAGCCCGTGGCCGTGGGTGATGGAGCGGCCCGCGAATGAGCAGCCGGGGCAGTATGTTGACTGGTACTTCTTCGGCTACGGGCGCGACTACCGCAAGGCGCTCGGCGATTATGTGCGCGTGGCCGGGCGCATTCCGCTGCCGCCGCGGTTCGCCTTCGGCGCGTGGTGGTCGCGCTACTGGGCTTACAGCGACCAGGAGTTGGATGAGCTGGTCCGCGGCTTCCGCGAGAACGATACGCCGCTCGATGTGCTGGTCATCGACATGGACTGGCACATCAACAATAACCAGCTCAAGGCTATGGGCGAAACCGATCAGTCGGGCGAAGGGCTGGGATGGACGGGCTACACATGGAACAAGCTGCTGTTTCCCGACCCGGAGCCATTTCTCAAGAATCTGCACGAAGAGGGGCTGAAGGTAACGCTGAATATGCATCCAGCCTCCGGCGTGCAGCCGTGGGAGCAGGCGTATCCGGCGATGGCGCGGGCCATGGGCATCGACCCCGCGACAAAGAAATACGTGCCCTTCGACATCACGGACAAGAAATATGCAACCAATTACATGAACCTGCTGCACCATCCGCTGGAGAAGCAGGGCATCGACTTCTGGTGGCTCGACTGGCAACAGGAGCAGCACACCAACATGCCGGGCGTGATGCCCACGTGGTGGCTCAACTACGTGCATTTCACCGATCAGCAGCGCGAGGGCAAGCGGCCGCTCCTGTTTCATCGCTGGGGTGGGCTGGGCAATCATCGCTACCAGATTGGTTTTTCCGGCGACACGATCTCGGTGTGGGACTCGCTTGCGTTTCAGCCGTGGTTTACCGCGACCGCTGCGAACGTGGGCTATGCCTACTGGAGCCATGACGTCGGCGGACACATACCGGGCGCGGTCGGTCCCGAGCTTTACACGCGCTGGGTCGAGTTCGGCGCGTTCAGTCCGATTCTGCGCACGCACACCACCAAGAATCCTGACTCGGAGCGGCGCATCTGGGCTTACCCCGAGCCTTACTCATCGATCTTGCGCTCGACCTTCCAACTCCGTTACGCATTGCAGCCGTATATTTATACTGAAGCGCGCCGCACCTACGACACTGGCGTAGCCTTTTTCCGTCCGCTTTACTACGACTGGCCCAACTCGGCGCCGGCATACGATGCGAAGAATGAATACTTGTTTGGCGACGAGATGCTGGCCGCGCCCGTGGTTGCGCCGGCAGACAAGGTGACGCGCCTGGCGAGCGAAAAAATCTGGCTGCCCGCGGGCGAGTGGATCGAGTGGCCCACCGGCAAGCGTCTTGACGGGCCTGCGCAGGTAGACCGTAGCTTCTCGATCGATCAGATTCCGGTTTACCTGAAGACCGGAGCCATTGTGCCCATGCAGCCGCCGATGCTTTCGACCGGCGAAAAGCCCGTCGATCCGCTGATCGTGAATGTGTGGCCGCTTGCGCCGGGCGAGAGCTCGAGCTACGCGGTGTATGAGGACTCCGGCGTCTCGGTCGAGTACCAGCGCGGCGTATTTGCGCGCACGCCGATAAAAGCAGAACAAACAGGCGACACATTGCACGTCGAGATCGGCCCGGTGGAGGGCAGCTATCCGGGCATGCTGAAGACGCGCGCATATGAGCTGCGCCTGCCGGCCGACTGGCCGCCCGCAGCAGTGACCGTAAACGGCAAGCCGGTGACGCAGGCCGGGCCGGGCGGCAAGGGTGGCTGGAGCTTTGTGGGAAACACGCTCACTACGGTGATTCCAGTGCCGAGCGGCAGCGTGAGTGAGAAGGTTCAAGTGGAGGTGAAGCGCGCAGAGGGGCTCACAGCAAAGCGCGGTGAGTTGGACGGCTTTGCCGGTTCCATGACGCGGCTGCGCGCTGCCTATGACGCGCTGCAGCAGACGTGGCCCATCTCGTCGCCGCCCGATTCGCTGATTGACGCCATGCAGACCGGAGACCGGCTCGGCTACCACCCCGAGCGCGCAGTGACAGAGATTGCGCACTTTCATGAGGTGCTGCCGAAGGCGCAAGCCGCGGTGGCCGCGGACGGCGTGGATTTCAAGCAGCGCCTGGATCAGTACGCAAAACGGATGGAGAACAATCCGCTGCGCCCTGCGGACATGGATGCGCAGAAGCAAAGCCGGATGGATGCGATGAGCCGGGCAGCGGCGATGGTGGATGCGGCGGGAAAGTAACGCTGCCGATGACGAACTGAGATCTGTGCTTCCCACCCTAGGCGCAAGAACAAAGACGCGCCGAGGGTGGGGCACCCGAGAGTTGTCGCACCCGGGAATTGTTGATGCCCGGAGATGGCTACTGAGTTATTCCTGGTGATCGCCGGAGCAGCACTTCGCGCCGGCGCTTTTGATCTGCACGACCTCAGGCTGTACATAGGACTGATTCGCGTCAACAAAGTAGCCGTCGCCGTACTTATCGTGATGGCGGACCCAGGCCATGGAGAAATTCAGGCCGTCTTCGTCGCGGCCTTTCGGGACCATGTCGAGGAAGTTATACGCGCCGACGAGTATGTCGAGGCCGCGCGCGTAGGTTGAGTAAGTGTGAAAGATGTCGCCGTTCGCATCTTTCAAGAAGACGCCGAGGCCGGGGCGCTCGTCGGGAGGAAACTCCATCATCTCGTAGTTGTAGTAGACCTGCGCTTTGCCCTCTTCTTCGGGTGACTTCGACACATGG
>JBAUCP010000340.1:0-8686 GCA_049677625.1 Occallatibacter sp.
GTATAGAAGTTGGGCAAATTACCTGAAGTAATGTCAGTAATGTGCAGATAGGGCGGCTGATCCTCAAACATGCCGAAGCCGCCGCGTACCGCCGTTCTTCCCTTGCCAAAGACATCCCAGGAGAACCCGAGGCGCGGCGTAAATCCGCCGATGTTGTGATTGAGGACTTTGGGCGAGGATGCCAGGATTGCCGAGGCGGCGGCGATCCGGGCATTCTCAGTCGAGCCCGATCCGAGGATGAAATTGGTCAGATGGGGGCTGAAGAACGAAGCGAAATTGACCATGATATCGTCGCGTACGCCAAGGTTCACCGTCAGCCTCGGCGTCAGCTTCCAGTCGTCCTGCAGGTAATACCCCTCGTACAACGCGCGATAGATACGATCGTAGGGCGCTTCCTCGTGCGTCACCAGGTTCACGGCGGGCCCGCTCGACGAAGTCGCCTCATCCTGGACCAAATCCAGGATGTTTTGGAAGTTGAAGGTCGGCCGATCGAAGGCGCCGTCCTGGTGGTCGACTTCGCGGATGTTGTAGAAATCCGCTCCGAATTTCAGGGTGTGGGTTTTGACGGTTGCCGTCATCACGTCGTGCCAGCCCCAGGTGGTCTGAAAATAGTTGCCCGGCGCCCAGGTTCCGTAACCGGTGAGGTTGTTGACGTTGACGTATGGAATGTAATCGTTCGGGAACGCCTCATTCGCTCCATAGGGCCGGATAACATTGCCGCCGGCCTGATTGAAGAGATGAGCGTTGAAGGTGTGGGTCCAGTGGAGGTTGACAAAATCGGAGGTGTAGGCCACTGGGCCATCCATCTTAGGGCGGCCTGTGGTTTGTTCGGCGCTGACGTTCGTGCGCAGCACGTCCACGTACAAACGGTCGCTGTTCTTGATGTAGGTGTCGCCGCGAACGCTCCACTGATAGCCGTCCTTGGGAGTGCTGAAGCTGACGTTCCCGACTCCAATGATGTCCAATCCGGCCGGAATGCCCGCCGGCGCGGCGTAATAGCCGGGAGTAGCCGCCTCATACTGGCTCACCGTCTCGGTGGTCGCGGCTGTAGCGCTGGGATAATTTTGCGGCGGCGCCGTCGCCAATATCTGCGTGCCGATGGTGTTGGGCAGATTGGTCTGGGCCCACTTGAGGAAGTCCTGCGTCTCCACCGTTTGCGTGTAGGCGCTGGCCACGCTCGAGGAGAGCCTGTCGTAGGCTCCGAACAAGAAGAACTTGTTCTTCCAAACCGGTCCGCCCATAGCGCCGGCAACCTCATTGCGGGTGGATGGAGCGGGTGCCCCGAAATGCGTCGCTGCGGTTAGCGAGTTGTTCGTAAAATAGTAGTCGGCGGCCCCGTGGAACTCATTGGAGCCGGACTTGGTATAGACGTCGATGGTCGCGCCGCCGTTCCTTCCCTTCTGGGCGTCGAAGTTGTTTACGAGAACGTTAACAGACTGCACGACCTCGGGACTGGGAGAGATGGATGTGGCGCCGGCACGGGAGGGCGTATTGGTGTAGGCGTCGTCGATCTCATAGCCATTCTGCTCCTGGCGCAGTCCGGCCGCGTTGAGGTTGATGGCGTACTCGTTGGTGAAGTTGTCCTGGCCGGCCGCCACCACTCCGCCGCCCGTCATGCCCGGCGTCAACGATGCGAGACTGTAGACGTTCTGCCCGGTCAATGGCGTGTTTTGCACGGTCACGTTGGAAATCTGGGCTCCCGTGGCTGGGGTTATGAGATCGACCTGGGCTGCGGTTGCGGAAACCTCGATGTTGGCAGAGACCGCACCCACGTTCAGTGCGGGCGTAATGGTGCGAATCTCACCGATCTGCAAAGCCAGCCCCTCCTGTTTCCAGGTCTCGAAGCCGGCCATTTGAATTTCAATGTTGTAGGTGGAGGCAGCAATGCCGTCGATGCGGAAGTAGCCGTCTTGTCCTGAGTACACAACTTTCGAAACGCCGAGGCGGGTATCGGTAGCGGTGACCTTCGCTTGGGGAACGACGGCCCCGGTCGTGTCGTGAATGGATCCCTCGATGCCGCTTGAGAACTGCGCTACCGCCTGCACTCCGCCCAGGCCCGCCAGGAGGGTTGCAAGGGTCAACATCCTTGTCAGAAACTTTGTGCTCGTCATAACTGGTCTCCTTTTTGCTAAACGGTTGCTGCCTGATCGGAACTCCTCTGGGTTCGAAAAACTTCCTGCGCCGGATGCTTCGCGAAACTCAATCAATGACCGACAACAGTGACCAGCGCGCCGTCTGTCCCGGTCCATGCCTGCGCGCCGTCGTGCGTAAACTGCCCTGCACCGTCGCTCCAGTGCAGATGCGTGATGCTGCTTTCTCCCTTTTCGTATGCGTAGGTCTTTCCGTCGTCGTTGAACAGGGTGAACTCGCCATCCGCGCCGGGATATACGCGGATGCTTGCGATTGACTGCGGTTGATCCGTGCTCTCGATCTCGCTGCCAAGCGGGACGATCGATCCCGCGCGGACAAAGAGGGGAATGGTGTCAATGGGAGCCGCAGCCTCGACCGTCTGGCCGCCCTTCAGGCGCTCGTTGGTCCAGTAGTTGTACCAGTCGTTGCCGGCGGGCAGATAAACCTGGCGGCTGGTCGCTCCCTGGTCGGTGACCGGCGCAACCAGCAACGCCGGTCCGAACATGTATTCGTCGCCAATGCCGGCGACCTTCGGGTCGAGAGGAAAATCCATGAACAGCGCGCGCATATACGGTGCGCCTGTCTGGTAGGAGCTGTAGCCGAGAGAATAAATGTATGGCATCAGCTGATAGCGCAGACGCAGATACTTCTCGAGTATGGGCTCAGCCTGGCTGCCATACGCCCAGACCTCGTTGTGTTCCCTCTCTCCGTGGGCCCGCATCACCGGCTGAAAGACTCCCCACTGGAACCAGCGCACAAACAGTTCCGGATAGTCTTCGTAGTTGCCCACGTTTTCCCGAGCGTCTGAAGGGTCAACCAGCGGCGTATGCGCCGCGTGGTACGTGGAGGGGATCAACGGTGAGAAGAACCCTGCGATATCGGTATCCCAATAGGGCATGCCGCTGGCGGTAAAATCCAGTCCGGCGGGAATGGAACGCTTCAACATGTCCCAGGTCGACTGGATATCGCTCGACCAGAACACGGTTCCGTTCCGTTGCGCCCCAAGGTATGCCGCGCGAGCCAGGGAAAAGACCCGATGGCTGTCGCCGAAATCGCGCCGGAATCCCTCGTAAACCGAAGCTGTGTGGAACAAAGGATAGACGTTGTAATAACGCGTCCCTGAGCCTACATAGAAAATATCGGGAGCCGGATCGATGTCTGGCTCCGTTTCGTCGAGCCAGATGTAACTAAAGCCATACGGCTTCACATAGCGATCTCGAATTGCCTCCCACCACCACTTGGCGGCGGCCGGGTTGGTCGTATCGATGTTGGGGCCGATTACGTCTTTGAAGCCGCCAAAGTCTGGAGCGCCATCCGCGGTGTGAACTAGCCAGCCCTTTTGCTTCAACATGTCGTAGTACCGCGTACCGGGAGAGAAGTGCGGCCATACGCTGAGCAGGGTCGTGATGCCCATGGAATGAAGCTGCTTGTTCATTCCGGCTGGATCGGGCCAGCGTGCCGGGTCGAGATCCATCTCGCCCTGTTTTGTCATATTCAGGAAGTCCACCACAAGCACATCGAGCGGCAAGTGGCGGTCACGATATCCCTTGGCGACATCCATGAGCTGCTGCTGCGAGGGATAGATCGCCTTGCTCTGGATGTAGCCGTAGGCGGCCTTCGGCAACATGTGCGCGACGCCTGTGAGTTGACGATAGCCCTCGTAGATCTGGTCTGTATCGTCGCCGGCGATGACAAAGAAAGAGACCCGGTCTCCCACATCGGACGACCAGACGTTACGCAGGTTGAAACCAAGGTCAATGGTGGTTTTGGAGGGGTTGTCCCAGATCAGGCCGTAGTCGCGGCTCGACACCATGAAAGGGACGCAGACACTTTCTCCGCCGATCGCGTTGTATTCATGCCAGCATTCGATGCGATGGTCGCGGAGGTCGAGAAAACCCTGTTGATGTTGGCCCAGGCCGTAGTAGTGCTCACCAGCCGGCGAATCGAAGACGGCAGAAACGTGGTAGCCAGGACCAGCTTCTTTTCCGTTCTCTGTTTTCCCTGCGGATCCCTCCGGTCGGTTGGGAGACATGAACCAGCTGCGCATAGTCAGCAGAGGCTTGCCAGACGCCGTCGTGATTGAGATCGTGTCATCGTACGGTCCCTTTCTACGAGATCCGCCGCCGAAATAGTGCTCTCTCAGCGACTGATTCAACGCATCGAGCTGCATGGCATGAGGCGGCGGCAGGCTTTCGGGGGCAACACGGACGATCATTTGCCCCGATTGAATAACGTCGTATCCACTGGAAGCCTGCTCGTGGCGCCAGCCAGTCATCGATGGCGTGCCCACGAATCCGTACCCAGGGGCTGCGAGGGCTTCGGCCTTATCCGAGCTCAATGTGATTCGAATAATGTTGGGCGCATACGGCTCCAGCACCACCGTGCCGCCATGGCGCAGCAGCACAATCTGCGTATCCGCTCCCCGAACAGCTCGGCAGCCGAACAACAGGACTCCCAACGCCACCACTATCACGCTTCTCCGTACAAAAGCGTTCAACACCAGGCTTCCTCCTGTAGCTCACCGAGAGCGGGGAACGAACTTTGCGTGAACCGTTTTCTGTGTGCCGGCGTTCAAACGTATCCGCTGCCGGCTTAAGTCCTTGTGCTTCGATCGCTAACCGATTTACACGCAAGCTTCGACTGCGCGCAGCAGAAGGACAAGTAATACACGGTGTTTTACCGTACTACTCGTGTCGATTGACTGTTTTCTCAACCTTTTTGAGGAGAGTCAGGCCATCCGTAAGAGTGGTTTTTACAGTAAGAAACCGAGGGCAGCCGATTCCTGATTCGCTGCGCTGTCTGGGGAGTCTGTTGCGCCTGCGCGAAGCACACCACGCCGGGCCTGGAACTTGGCCTGGACATAGCCCCATGATTCAAAATGGCTTACCTAACTTATGCAGTTGGAGCACGAACCGCGAATCATCCTGCCCAGGCAACCGGATGGGAATCGCATCAGGGTCTTGACAAGGGTCTGCTTCCTTCGTTCTACTTCTTTGCGCGGCCGGTTGCGATGGTTCCAATGCATTCAAAGAGGTATACCGTCCTTTACCTGCCGTGACGTGTGAGTGTATGTTTTGCAAACGGGAAAGCGTTTTCCCGGATGCGCGAAAGCGGTTTTCCCCATCGCACCGTCGGGACCGAACCACCCGGAAACCGGAACCAATACCGGGCCGGATGGCTCAGGAGGCTTGGCGCCAGCAGTGCCCTTTGAGCCGCAAGCCTGCAGCCGGAAACCAGCGGTCAGCCCAGGTCTTCTTTGAACCAGCCATCGGGATGCCAGTGAGGGTGAAATGAAATCTCTTGTGGAACCACCGCCAGGCCGGGAAGTCCCGCAGCCGGTTGTGGACGAAGTGAGCCGGGAGGCTGTGCTTCGCGAACTCGACAGCATACTGGAGAGCCACTTCTTCCTGCATGCAGGGCGCTGCAAACAGTTCCTGCGCTACGTTGTGGAGCACAAGCTGGAGGGGCAGCAGGAAAAGCTCAAAGAGCGGACCATCGGAACGGAAGTCTTTCAGCGGCCGCCCGGCTACGCTACAGGCGAAGACCCTGTGGTGCGCGTGCAGGCCGGCGAAGTGCGCCGCCGCCTGGAGCAGTACTATCAGACCGCCACCGATTCGCCGCTTCGCATCGAGCTCCCCGTGGGCTCCTATTCTCCGGTCTTTCAGCGCCGGTCGAGTGTTGCGCCCTTAAACCATGCCGCAGGGCCGCGCTTCAGCGAGCCCGTACCGCAACCGGAAAAGCGCCGTGCCCGTTCGCTGCTGTTGGCCACGCTCGCCCTGGTTCTGGTGGCGGCTGCGGCGCTCGGCGCGTTCACCATGTACCGCTCCTCCGCCCGCAAGTCTGTCCTGATGCAGTTCTGGAACCCGGTCTTCTCGACCCGGCAGCCGGTCCTCATCTGCCTGGCCAAGCCGGTGGCTTACCGGCCCAACGAGGACGTGTACCGGCGCTACGCACGCACCCATCCCGGAACCTTCAAGACGGAGGCGGAACGCGCCAATACCCCGCTCCAGCTCGATCCGGACACAAAGCTCACCTGGGGCGACCTTTTCGTCTATACCGACTACGGCGTGGCCGCCGGCGACGTGTACGCGGCCGTCGCGCTCTCCGCGCTGCTGGGCAAACTCGACAAGCCCACCCAGTTGCGCATCGGGTCCAACTATACTTACGCCGACCTGCGCAACTCCCCGGCCGTCGTGGTGGGCGGCTTCAACAACAAATGGACCATGCAACTCAACTCGAACCTCCAATTCGCGTTCATTGAAGACAACGAGGACTACATGATCCGCGAGCGAACCCCCGGCGGCCGCGTCTGGCACACACGCCTCGGCTCCCAGGGCGAAACGCTCGAAGACTTCGGCATTGTGAGCCGGCTGTTGGACTCAAAGACGGGCCAGTTCACCGTCACCGTGGCCGGCATCGGCCCCAAGGGCACAGAGGCCGCGGGCGCGTTCGTCTCCAACGCCCAATATCTCGAGGAGGGCCTGCGCAACGCCCCCGCTAACTGGCAAAACGGCAATATGGAGATCATTGTGCAGACCACGGTCACCGATTCCGTCGCCGGCCCGCCGCACGCCGTCGCAGCCTACTATTGGTAGGCCGGCCTCTCGCAGACGCCTTTAGGCATGGGCCCTGCTCCGGGCGGCTTTGAGGGTAGAGGCTTCACTCGCCACGGCGAGCGGAAAAGCTCGATCCGGAGGGAGACGGCGATTCGCTCGGAACAAGGTCTTTACTCCCGTGCGTCCGGGTCGCTCGCCGAGCGGCTTGGCGATTTTGCGTTAACCAACGAGCGAAAGTTCTCAGAACCTTCCGGATCGGGTGTCCTTTGCAGCCGGTTATTCGATTCGCAGAGCTTGGACGGGGTCCAGTCGAGCTGCCCTACGAGCAGGGATCCATGCGGCAGTTGCTGTCAGAAGAACCATAAACGTGGGTACGGCAAAGAAAACCGCAGGGTCCCGCATCGAGACGCCATAGAGCATGTCTGCAAGCAGCCGCACGAGGAAGAAGGCTGCACACATCCCACACACCATTCCAGCCAACCCTCTCGCCAAACCTTCCCGCAGAACCATATTGCGAACATCGTTTTGGTCAGCTCCCAGGGCCATTCTCACGCCAATCTCATGGGTCCGTTGTGTGACCGAATAGGCCATCACACTGTAGATGCCTAAAGCAGCAAGCAGCAGTGCGATCAATGCAAATACAGAGAGCAGGAGCATGTTGAATCTTTGTTGTGCAATCGAGTCAGACAGAACATCATCCATGGTTCGGACGCTTCCCACAGGCCTGCCGCCGCTTGCCCGGCGAAGTGGCTCGGAAACAGCTGAGATCAGCTGTTGCGGTTCGAGGTGTGTGCGAATCAACCACCACATCGGCCCAAACTGAGTTTCGAGTTCGACCATCTGGTCCGGTTCTTGCGCATCTGGAATGATCATGGTCGGTTCGGGCGCCTCGCTCAGATCGTCATCGCGCGTATCGCTCACGATGCCGATGATCTGGCGCGGCGTGTCTTTAAATTTCGGACCCAGATCTTTGCCGATGAGAATCTGCTGCCCCACAGGATCGCGGCCTGCCCAGAAACGCTTCGCCATAGTTTCGTTGATCAGAGCAACCGCGGGCGCGCCTGCACTGTCGTTCGAATTGAAGTCTCTGCCCCGAAGGAGAGTGATCTTCAAAACTCCAAAGTACCCAGGCGAAACTGCCATCCATTCGCCGTCTCCAGAGACAGCGGAGTTGCTCGATACAGAGGTGAAGGGCAGGCCCATTCGGCTCGCATACGGCGCGCTGAATGTAGCCGCAGAACTCTCGACTCCTGGGACAGCCGCTAGCGCTTGTTGTGCATCGCGGACCATGCTCGTTACACCTGCCGCAGTGTCGGTATGACCGCCATGAAGCGGCATGGTCATGAGAACAACGTGATGGCTATCGAAGCCAGGCTCAACTCTGCTCAAGGAAATAAACGTGCGAATGAGCAGCGCTGCACCAATGAGCAAAACCAAAGACAGAGCAACTTCGCTGACAACGACAGCGGATTGCGCTCTCTTGCTTCGCGCTCCTGTCCCTTGTCGAGCACCGGCCCCACGCAACACATTTTCGAATCCCTCCCGGCAAACATCGAATGTCGGAAGCAGGCCAAAAATCAGAACTGTCAGCAACGAAAGCCCAGCTGCAAAAACCAAGACCCGCCAATCGAGCCCGAACGCAAGACCTGGTTTTCCGATGTACGGAAGGGCATTAGGGCTTGCGATCAGCAAGGCGCGCGCTCCAATCAGGCCAAACGTGACTCCCACCACGCAGCCAATGGAGCACAGAAGCAGGCTCTCAACGATGAGTTGCCGCAGTATCCGACCGCGCCCCGCCCCGATGGCTCCGCGAATCGCGAACTCGCGCTTGCGGACTGTCATCCGCATCAACAAAAGATTCGCCAGGTTTGCACATGCAATGAGGAGCACAAGAATCACCGCGCCCTGCAAGAGCAAGAGAGAAGGGCGCACATAGCTCACCAGCGCATCACTGAACTTCCGCAGCTGAAACTGGAAGTCTGGATCGGGCTTTTTGGAGT